>JAPSJG010000209.1 GCA_031178305.1 Sinorhizobium sp. | reverse complement strand
TCGAGATTCGCGGCGAAGTCTACATGGCGAAATCGGATTTCGCCGCGCTCAATGCCGAGATGGCCGCGCAGGGCAAGCCGCTCTATGTCAATCCCCGCAACACGGCCTCGGGCTCGCTCAGGCAGCTCGATGCCAAGGTCACGGCGAGCCGCAAGCTCCGGTTCTTCGCCTATGGCTGGGGCGAGATGTCGGAAATGCCGGCGGATACCCAGCTCGGCATGGTCGAAACATTCAAGGCCTGGGGCTTCCCGGTCAATCCGCTGATGCGCCGCTTCTTTTCGGCTGACGAGTTACTCGAGCACTATCACCATATCGAGCGCGAGCGCCCGGACCTCGACTACGACATCGATGGCGTCGTCTACAAGGTCGACCGGCTCGACCTGCAGACCCGACTCGGCTACCGCTCGCGTAGCCCGCGCTGGGCAACCGCGCACAAATTCCCGGCCGAGCAGGCCTTCACGCGATTGAGGGGCATCGACATCCAGGTCGGCCGCACCGGCGCGCTGACGCCCGTGGCGCGGCTGGAGCCGATCACGGTCGGCGGCGTGGTCGTCACCAACGCGACCCTGCACAACGAGGACTATATTCGCGGCGTCGGCAACAATGGCGAACCGATCCGCGAGGGTCGCGACATCCGCATCGGCGACATGGTCATCGTGCAACGGGCAGGGGACGTGATCCCGCAGATCGTCGATGTCGTCATTGACGAACGGCCGGAGGGAGCGGAGGTCTACAGGTTCCCGGCCACCTGCCCGGTCTGCGGCAGCCATGCGGTGCGCGACATCAATGAAAAGACCGGCAAGGTCGACGCGGTACGCCGCTGCACGGGCGGTTTCGTTTGCCGCGCGCAGGCGATCGAGCACCTGAAGCATTTCGTCTCGCGCAATGCCTTCGACATAGAGGGGCTCGGCTCCAAGCAGATAGAGTTCTTCTTCGAAAGCGACGACGAGCATCTGCGAATCCGCACCGCGCCCGAAATCTTCACGCTGGAGCGCCGGCAGCAAGCCTCGTTGACGAAGCTCGAGAATATCGATGGCTTCGGCAAGGTCAGCGTGCGCAAGCTCTTTGACGCGATCAATGCCCGCCGCTCGATCTCGCTCCACCGCTTCATCTATGCGCTCGGAATCCGCCATGTCGGCGAGACGACTGCGAAGCTGCTCGCGCGTTCCTATGGCAGCTATGAGAACTTCGGGTCGGCCATGGTCGAGGCCGGTAGCTTCTCGGGTGACGCCTGGAACAAGCTCAACAGAATCGACGGCATCGGCGAGATCGTCGCACGCGCCATCGTCGAGTTCTACAAGGAGCCGCGCAATGTCGAGGTCGTCTCGCGGCTCCTCGAAGAAGTGACGCCGCAAAGCGCGGAAATACCGCTTACCACCGACAGTCCGGTTGCCGGCAAGACGGTGGTGTTCACCGGCTCGCTCGAAAAGATGACCCGCGACGAGGCAAAGGCCAAGGCCGAGAGCCTTGGCGCCAAGGTCGCGGGTTCGGTTTCGAAGAAGACCGATATCGTCGTCGCCGGCCCGGGCGCCGGTTCGAAGCTCGACAAGGCGCGCGAGCTCGGCATCAAGACGATGGACGAGGACGAGTGGCTGACGCTGATCGAAGGATAGTTCCTGCGGACAGTTGGGCATGCGCTCGCGGGCGGACGCGGACGCGCTACCCCTCTTACCTGCCGGCCATCTCCCCCACAAGGGCCACAAGGGGGGAGAACACGTTTGGCACCGGGGCGGCCGCTGCCCTTCACCCCGCCTGCGCAGCCGACACGTCCATCCACATGAATTCCCAGACGTGGCCGTCGAGATCCTGGAAGCTGATGCCGTACATGAAGCCGTAGTCGATGGCCGGCTTCCAGGGCTTGGCGCCTGCCGCAAGCGCCTTTTTGAGCATGTCGTCGCATTCCTCGCGGCTCGTAGCGGAAAGGGCGGTGATGACCTCGGTGCTCCTTGCAGTGTCGCTGATCTCGCCGGTGATGAAATTGCGGAACTTCGGCTCGGTCAGAAGCATGACGAAGATGTTTTCGTCGATGACCGTGCAGGCGGCGGTTTCATCCGAGAACTGCTCGTTAAAGGTGAAGCCGAGAGCGGAAAAGAAGGTGCGAGAGGCCTTGAGGTCCTTGACCGGCAGATTGACGAAGATCATGCGCATGGATCGTTCCTCGTGATTGTTGGACGTGACTGGCTAGCGTGGGATGAGGAGAAAGCGTGCGCGGTTTCCGCCCGCATCCCGCGCTAACCTTCTAGAGTCGATCACGATGATACAGGTCGATTCGACCTGAATCATCGTGATCTAAGGACGAAGGCAGGTGGCGCTTGCCGACAGGTGGCGAGAATTTATTTGGCGCGGAGGCAATGGCTTTCAAGGGTTCGGATCCGCCAAGGCTGTCGGGCAAAGGCTCGGCGGGCGCTCGCCAATTCCATTTGTGTTTTTGCGTCGCACAAGATAGAGCTGCAGCCAAAATTTGTGCAATTGCCTTTTCGCGGGGCCGGCTACTAGCCATATCAGCGAAGCGGGGCGCGTCTTTCCAGGCTCCGGCGGATTGGAGGGTCCGAGATGAAAACCGTCAGCACCATCGCCGAGTTGCGGGCTGCCCTGGCCGAACATCGCCGGGCCGGCAGGTCGATCGGGCTGGTTCCGACTATGGGCTATCTCCATGTTGGCCACATGGAACTCATGCACCGCTCCCGCAGCGAAAACGACGTGGTCGTTGCCAGCATCTTCGTCAATCCGCTGCAGTTCGGCCCGAGTGAGGACCTTGCCAGATATCCGCGCGATCTTGCCCGTGACCAGAGGCTGCTTGAGGAGAGCGGCGTCGATTTCCTGTTTGCGCCTGGCGTTTCCGACATGTATCCACGGCCGATGGAAACCGTCGTCGACCTGCCGAAGCTCGGCTCCGAGCTCGAAGGGGCGGTGAGGCCGGGACACTTCGCCGGGGTTGCGACCGTCGTCACCAAGCTTTTCAACATCGTCCAGCCCGACCGCGCCTATTTCGGCGAGAAGGACTTCCAGCAGTTGCAGATCATCCGCCGCATGGTGGAAGACCTGGCGCAGCCGGTGGCGGTCGTCGCCGTGCCAACCGTGCGCGAGGCCGACGGGCTCGCCTGTTCTTCGCGCAATGTCTATCTCACCGCCGAGGAGCGCCGCGCGGCGGCGATCGTGCCGAAGGCGCTCGAAGAAGCCGAGCGGTTGATCGCGACCGGCCTGACCGACCCGGCGGCAGTCGAGAAGGGCGTCACGGAGTTCCTCTCGAGCGAGCCGCTGGCGCGCCCCGAGGTGGTGGCGCTGCGCGACCCTGAAACGCTCGAGCCGATCGGCGTGATCGCAGACAAATCGGTGCTCCTTCTCCTCTTCGTCCGCTTCGGCACGACGAAGCTGCTCGACAATCGCGTGATCGCTCCGAAATCCGCTCGCTTAGCAAAGGTTGCCTGACAATGAGCGTCCAGACCACGAAACGGCGGCTCAGCCCCGCCAACATCGAAGCCCTGAAGGGTGAGCGTCCGATCGTCAGCCTCACGGCCTACACGACGCCGATCGCGCGGCTCCTCGATCCGCACGTCGATTTCCTGCTCGTCGGCGATTCGCTCGGCATGGTGCTCTACGGCCTCGACACAACGGTCGGGGTAACGCTCGAAATGATGATCGCCCATGGACAGGCGGTGATGCGTGGCGCAGAACGCGCCTGCGTCGTCGTCGATCTGCCCTTCGGCTCCTACCAGGAATCGAAGGAGCAGGCCTTCCGCAGCGCGGCGCGCGTGTTGAAGGAAACCGGCTGCAGCGCCGTCAAGCTCGAAGGCGGTGCGGAGATGGCCGAGACTGTCGATTTCCTCGTCAGCCGCGGCATTCCCGTGCTTGGCCATGTCGGGCTGATGCCGCAGCTCGTCAACACGACGGGCGGTTACCGCTCAGTCGGGCGCAACGACAAGGAAGTGGCGAAGATTCGCCGTGACGCCAAGGCGATCGATGACGCCGGCGCCTTCGCGATCGTCATCGAGGGCACGGTGGAGCCGGTTGCTCGTGAGATCACTGCGACCTTGCGCGCGCCGACGATCGGCATCGGCGCCTCGCCCGCCTGCGACGGCCAGATCCTCGTCTCTGACGACATGCTCGGGCTCTTCAACGACTTCAAGCCGCGTTTCGTCAAGCACTTCGCCGAGCTTGCCCCGGCGATTTCCAAGGCGGCGGAGGACTATGCGAAAGAGGTGAAGGCCCGCACTTTCCCGGGCATCGAGCATACGTTCCAGGTAAAGCGCTGAGCGGAGCGCGGCCCGCTGGCGCCCGTGAGTGGGCGGCAAGCCAAGCGAGGACCGGCGTCCGAACGGCGGTTCATTCACGGCGCGGGCGGGAAATTCTACGGCAAGCACAGGAATGACCGTTCCATCAGAAGATTCAATCTTTGCATCAGCGTAATTGAATTGTCGTTTCGTGGGGCAACTCCTATCTGTCCGTGGGAAGCGGCTCGCTGATGCGCCTTTGCGCCTCCTCTTCCGCCGGAGGATTCTGATGAACAAGGACGAATTCCGCGAGGGCTTGCGCCAGGGCTTCCCGGTCATTGTGGCGGCATCGCCGTTCGGCGCATTGTTCGGCGCGCTGGCGGTCGACAACGGCTTTTCCATCGCGGATGCGGTGTTCATGAGCGCCACGGTCTATGCCGGCGCGAGCCAGATGGTCGGCATCGAGCTTTTCGGCAACCATGTCCAGCCGTGGCTGATCGTGCTTTCGATCTTCGCGGTCAACTTCCGCCACGTGCTCTATTCGGCTTCGATCGCCAGGCACATCCGGCACTACACGCCCATTCAGAAGTTCTTTGCCTTTTTCCTGCTGATCGATCCGCAATATGCCGAGAGTGAAAGGCGGGCGGAGCGCGGCCTTCCGGTGACTTATTCCTGGTACCTCGGCTTCGCGCTGATCATCTATTTCCTGTGGCTGGTTACCACCGCAATCGGCGCAGTCTTCGGGCAGATGATCGGCGATCCGAAGGCGATCGGGCTCGATGTGCTCCTGCCGATCTATTTCCTCGGACTTGTGCTCGGCTTCCGCAAGCGCGACCGGTTCCTACCGGTCGTGGCGGCCAGCGCGGTCGCCTCCGTTGCAGCCATGCACTTTGTCGGTTCGCCCTGGCATGTCAGCATCGGCGCTCTCGCTGGCGTCGTCCTGGCCGCCTGCCTTCCGGGCGAGCGGGCAGAGAGGGAAGGCGAGCCGGTGGAGCAGGGGAGCTGAGCTATGGACGAAGCCCAGCACCTTGATTTGATCTATGTCATTCTCGCCGCGGCTGTCGCTACATTCGCGACCCGCGTCGGCGGCTATGTGCTGATCACGCAGTTGAAGCATATTCCCCCACGCCTGGAAGCGGCGTTGAATGCCGTTCCCGCGGCGGTGCTCACCACGCTCGTTGCCCCCGCCTTCGTCTATGGCGGGCTCGACGTCGCGGCCGCGATGGTGGTCGCCTTTGCGGTCGGGCTTCGCTTCTCGACGCTCAGGATGCTGCTTGCCGGCTGGGTCGTGGTGATGGCGATCCGCTACGCTTTCCTGTAGTCACCTTCCGCGCTCCTTCACGGAACCGGCATTTGGCGGCGGACCGGCCCCGGATTATTATGCTCCTGTTGCCGACGAGCGACGACGGCTCGTCGGCCGTGGAGGAAACGATCATGATGACCAAAATCTCGATTGCCCTTTTGCTCGCGCTTGCGCCTGTGACTGTCTTTGCGAATTCCTGCCCAAGTCAAATGGCGCAGATTGATGCGGCCCTGCAGACGGCCTCTCTTTCCGAGGCCGACATGAACAGAGCCAAGGAATTGCGCAAGCGGGGGGAAGAACTGCACGATGCTGGCGATCATGCCGGTTCGGAGGCAGCGCTCGGGGAGGCGAAGCAGTTGCTTGGTATTTAATTCCGGAAGCCGGCGGCTGCCGGCTTTTCGCTCCTTTTGAAGGATTTTGGGACCGTCTATCGTGATTTCACGCAAGGTTTCGTGCAAAACCCGTAGAATTCCCGGGTTACGCGAACGCCTTGCGTGAAATATGACGGTGGCGTTGGTAGAGACATCGAACCTCCCAACGGAGGCCCGGTTGCCCCTGTAGCCCCACCCACGCTGCCGGGCCTCCCTCTCTCCGTCCGTGTTGCGCCTGACTCAACGGCGGATTGCTTCCGTGGCGGCCGTCAGCCACTCCCGTGTCGCGTCGTCGGCAAGGAGTGGCATCAGCTTCTCGCGCGTCTCGGCCTGATAATCGTTGAGCCATGCGAGCTCTTCATCCGTCAGGAGTGCCGGCAGCACGAGCCGGCGGTCGATCGGGCAATAGGTCAGCGTGTCGAAGCCGCGCATGGGATGGTCGCCGCCCTTGATGTCGGCCGCTTCCGTGACGACGACGAGGTTTTCAATGCGGATGCCGAAAGCGCCGGGGCGATAGTAGCCGGGCTCGTTGGAGAGGATCATGCCCGGCAGCAGTTCCTGGGTTGCGAGGCGGGCGATTCGCTGGGGCCCTTCATGCACCGAAAGATAGGAGCCGACGCCGTGACCGGTGCCGTGCGCATAATCGGCGCCGGCCTTCCACAGCGCGATGCGGGCAAGAGGATCGAGATCGACGCCGCGCGTGCCTTTGGGGAAGCGCGCCGTGCTGATCGCGATCATGCCCTTGAGCACCAGGGTGAAGAAACGCTTCTGCTCTTCCGGTACGGAACCGATCGCCACCGTGCGGGTGATGTCGGTGGTGCCGTTGATATATTGTGCGCCGGAATCGATCAGGAACATGGTTCCCGCTTCGATGGGTCGGTCGGTGGCCGTGGTTACCCGATAATGCATGATCGCCGCATGCGCCC
>JAPSJG010000004.1 GCA_031178305.1 Sinorhizobium sp. | reverse complement strand
ATGCGCGCGGAACTGAAAAAGCTGCAGAAGACGCTCGGAATCACCTTCGTGCATGTGACGCATAGCCAGGAAGAGGCAATGGCGCTCGCCGACCTGATCGTCGTCATGAACAATGGCCGCATCGAGCAGGCGGCCGCCCCGCGCACCGTCTTCGAAAAACCTGCCACCGCCTTCGTTGCCCGTTTCATGGGGGACCACAACGTGATCTCGGGGCGGGTGACTTCGATCGATGACGACATCGTCACGCTGACAGCGCCGGAGGGCCAGACGTTCAAGGTTCGCGACATCGCGCAGGAGATCGGAAGGCCGATCGACATCGGCATCCGCACGGACCGCGTGCGCGTCGAGCGGGCTTCGGACAAGTCGCTCGGCTTTGAAGGGGTCGTCTCGAATGTCGAGTACCGCGGCGCTTCGGTGAAGATCGCCGTCATCCACGCCGGCAGCGACGACTTCACCGTCATTCTTTCCGATGCCGACTATTTCAGCAGGCCCGTGTCGACCGGCGACGCGGTGTCCTTGAGTTGGGCCCTGGAGGACGTAATCCCCCTCGGCCCCGTGTCAGCCTGACGCGGGGACAAAAAGCAGCGAATTACGCCCGATCCCGCCCTATCCGATCCATGCACCAGCAAAAAGGGGAACGAAAGCATGACGACTGAAACGAAGACCTCGACGCCCGCAAAGGGCATTTCGCGCCGTTCGCTGTTGAAGACGGGGGCGGCCGCCGTCGGTGCGATCGCCGGTTCGGGCGCCATCACCGGCTTCCCGACGATCTGGGCGCAGAATCCGATCACGCTCCGCCAGTTCGGCACCGGCGTTTCGAACATCAATGCGATCGCCGAGAAGTGCAAGGAAGACCTCGGTATCACGCTGGAAATGACGGCGACCGACTCCGACGCTGCGGCCCAGCGCGCCGTCACCCAGCCGGACTCCTATGACATCGCCGACATCGAGTACTGGATCGCCAAGAAGATCTTCCCGACCGGCGTCATGCAGCCAATGGATGTTTCGAAGATCAAGTACTACGACAAGATCGTGCCGCTCTTCATCAACGGCAAGCTGACGCCGGACAGCGTGATCGCGCAAGGGACCGCGCCGCACACGGTCGGCTTCGTCGAAGCACAGGATTCCAAGAGCTTCGCTAAGGAGCCGACGCAGTGGATGACGCTCATCCCGACCATCTACAATGCCGACACGCTCGGCATCCGTCCGGACCTCGTCGGACGCGAGATCACCACCTGGGCCGACATCATGGACCCGGCCTTCAAGGGCAAGACGGCGATCCTCAACATCCCGTCGATCGGCATCATGGATGCCGCGATGATCATGGAAGCCATGGGCAACATTAAATATGCCGACAAGGGCAACATGACGAAGGAAGAGATCGACCAGACCATCGATTTCCTGATCAAGGCGAAGCAGGACGGCCAATTCCGCGCCTTCTGGAAGTCCTTCGACGAGAGCGTCAACCTGATGGCCTCCGGCGAGGTCGTCATCCAGTCCATGTGGTCGCCGGCCGTCGCCGCCGTGCGCTCGAAGGGCATCGCCTGCAAATACCAGCCCCTCAAAGAGGGCTACCGCGCCTGGGGCGGCGGCCTCGGCCTCGCCGCCCACCTCCAGGGCGCACAGCTCGATGCAGCCTATGAATATATCAACTGGTATCTCTCCGGCTGGGTCGGCGCCTATCTCAACCGCCAGGGCTACTACTCCGCCGCCATGGAAACCGCCAAGGCCCACATGTCCGAGGACGAATGGGGCTTCTGGGTCGAAGGAAAGCCCGCCAAGGGCGACATTCTCTCGCCCGAAGGCAAGGTCATGGAGAAGGCCGGCGCGGTGCGCGACGGCGGCTCCTTCGAGGAGCGCATGGGCAAGGTCGCCTGCTGGAACTCGGTGATGGACGAGGACCGCTATATGGTCCGCCGCTGGAACGAGTTCATCGCGGCGTAACAACAAGCCCTCGGCATGCGGCTTTGCCCTCACCCTCGCCTTTCTGCCCGCACCCGGGGAGAGGGCACTGGCTCGGTGCCACACGCCCCTTCTCCCCGCGTGCGGGGAGAAGGGGCTGGCAGGGGGATGAGAGGCATTTTCCGCGGCACATTTTTTCAGAGGACGGATAATGACGGCAGTCGCAAGCCCAGCAAAGATCGAGACCGGCATTACCGGCCGCTCCCTCGCCTCGCCTCGCTGGCGCATTGCCTATCTCCAGGCCACACCCCTCGCCCTGATCCTCGGCTTCTTCTTCATCCTGCCGATCCTTATGATCTTCGTCGTCAGTTTCTGGGACTACGATTTCGCCGGTCTCTACCCTGACTTCCTGACGATGAACTATACCGACACGCTCGGCTCCTGGGTCACCTGGAAGACCTATCTCAACACGTTGAAATTCACCGTGCTCACCTGGGCGCTGACGCTCTTCATCGGCTTCTGGGTTGCCTATTTCCTCGCCTTCCACATCCGCACGACGACGATGCAGATGGTGCTCTTCCTCGTCTGCACGGTGCCCTTCCTCACCTCCAATATCATCCGGATGATCTCCTGGATCCCGGTTCTCGGCCGCAATGGCCTCGTCAATTCGGCGCTGATGGAGCTCGGAATCATCCCCGAGCCGATCGAGTGGCTGCTCTATTCCGACTTTGCAGTCGTGCTCGCGCTGGTGCACCTCAACACGCTGTTCATGGTGACGCCGATCTTCAACACGCTGATGCGCATCGACCGCTCGCTGATCGAGGCGGCGCGCGACTGCGGCGCGTCCGGCTGGCAGGTTCTCTGGAACGTCATCCTGCCGCTCGCGAAGCCCGGCATGGCCATTGGCTCGATCTTTGTCGTGACCTTGGTGATGGCGGATTTCTCGACCGTGCAGGTCATGTCCGGCGGCCAGAGCGCATCGGTCGCGCTGATGATGAAGAACCAGATGTCGCTGCTCCAATATCCGGCCGCCGCCGCCAATGCGGTCGTCCTCCTGGTCGTCGTGCTCCTGATGGTCGCCGCGATTCTGAGGGTCGTCGACATCCGCAGGGAGCTCTGACATGAACCGCGAAACACGATCCAAGGGATACTATATCCTCGCGGCGTTCTTCACCCTGTTCGTGCTGTTCCTCTATGGACCGCTTTCGGCCATCGTCATCCTCTCTTTCCAGGGGCCGGATGGCGGTCTCACCTTCCCGCTGAACGGCCTATCGCTGCACTGGTTCTACAATCTTTTCGAGAAGCAGGCGGTCGGCGATTTTGGTGCCTCGTTCCGGCGCTCCTTCTCGCTCGGGCTGATGGTGATGGTCGCGACTGTCGTCGTGGCGCTGCTCGCGGGGCTCGCCTTCCGAAATCGCTTCCGGGGTTCCACCGTGCTGTTCTACCTGACGGTCGCGAGCCTCGTCGTGCCTTCGATCATCATCTCACTCGGCATCGGCGTCGTCTTCCAGCAGTTCGGGCTGAAGCCCGCCTGGTATTCGTCGGGCTTCGGCGCGCATCTCACGTGGACGCTGCCCTTCGGCGTGCTGATCATGTTCGCCGTCTTCAACCGATTCTCGCCGGCCTACGAGGAAGCCGCGCGCGATCTGGGTGCCACGCCCTGGCAGACCTTCCGCCATGTGGTGCTGCCGATGATCGCCCCCAGCCTCATCGGCGTCGGCCTCTTCGGCTTCACCCTCTCCTATGACGAGTTCGCCCGCACGCTGATGACGTCCGGCACCTACAACACGCTGCCGCTCGAAATCTACGCCATGACCACCAATGTGACGACGCCGGTGCTCTACGCGCTCGGCACCGTCACGACCCTCTTCTCCCTCACCATCATCCTGCTCGCGCTTGCGATCATCCTCATGCTCCGGCGCCGGCAGGCAAAGACAAGCTGACAGTCCATGCGCATTCTGATCGTCAATCCCAATACCACCGTCTCGATGACCGAGAAGGCAGCAGAGGCTGCGCGAACAGTGGCCGGGCACGGCACCGAAATCATCGCCGCCACGTCGAAGGGCGGACCTGCCTCGATCGAGGGACACTATGACGGGGCGATCGCCGTGCCCGGCTTGCTCATGGAAATCCGCGACGGCGAGGCCGCGGGCGCGGATGCCGCCGTCATCGCCTGCTTCGACGATACGGGCCTGGAGGCCGCCCGGGCGTTGGCCGAAATTCCGGTCGTCGGGCTTTGCGAATCCGCTGTGATGACCGCGGCGCTTATCGCCCAGCGCTTCACGGTCGTCACCACGCTCGAGCGCTCCCGCATCCTCATCGAGAACCTGGTCCGGCATTACGGCATGGGCGCGCGGGCGAAGGTCCGCGCCGCCGATATTCCCGTCCTGGAACTCGAGGACGAGGCCTCCGGCGCGCTCCGCAAGCTCAAGCGCGAGATAGAGCGCGCACTCCAGGAAGACGGCGCCGAGGCGATCGTGCTCGGCTGCGCCGGCATGGCCGATCTCGCTCGGTCGCTCCAGCGGGAATATGGCGTGCCGGTCATCGACGGCGTGGCGGCGGCGATCAAACAAGCCGAAGCGCTGGTCGCGCAGGGACTTCGGACCAGCAAACGCAGTTCCTATGCCGCACCGCTTCCCAAGGCCTATACCGGCGCCATGATTACCTTCGCGCCGAAACCCTCCTGACCCTCCGCCGACCAGTGCCTATGGTTGCAACAGGGGCATCGCTTAATGCTCGGTTGACAACGCTTAGGGAAGGTTGGAAGAGTGATGCTCACTCGAAGCGGGCAGCCTTGGGAGGACATCATGTCGGTGCGCGCGTTTCTCGGCCTCTCCACTCTTCTTCTTGCGCTCATTTCCCTCGGAGCGCCCGCCGCGGCCGCCGAATCCGAGCGGAAAATCGAGATCACCAGCGATGCCGATTATTTCGGTTTCGACCTGCGCACCGAACAGGACGTCTCGCTAGATGAGTGCCAGGCCAGCTGCATCGCCGATCGCTCCTGCAGGGCCTTCACCTACAATCCCAAGGTGAAATGGTGTTTCCTCAAGTCCGACTTCAATCAGTTGAATACGTTCAAGGGCGCAATCGCCGGCAAGATCGTCCAGACCGCGACCGGCGAACCTGATATCGGCGCCCCGCCTCGGCTGTCGTTCATTTCGGATGACCTCCTGCAGCAGGCGCGCGACCACAAGGCCAGTCTCGCCTTGGGCGACGATCAGCTCGGTTTCGGCGTCGCTGGGTTGATCGAAACGGCGCGCGTCGAGTTGACAGCCGGCAACTTCGTGAGCGCACTCAAGGCCTTTCGCGGCGCCCTGGCGATCACCCCGGACGATGCTGAACTGTGGCTGGAAACGGCTCGCGCCGCGAACCGCTTCACCAGCGGCACGGACATGGCAAGCGAGGCTGCGCTCGCCGCGCTCAACGGCTATCAGCTGACGCGCACGACCGAAATCCGCGCCGACGCACTTGCGGTTCTCGCCCGAGCGCTCGAAAATTTGCAGAATTATCGCGCCGCGCTCGGCGCCTACAAGGCGAGCCTAGAGCTCGTGCAGGCGAAGACCGTAGAGACGGCCTACCTGGACCTCAAGGCCCGGCAGGGTTTCCGGGTCACCGGTCACACGATCGATGCCGACAGCGCCAGCCCGCGCGCCTGCGTTCAGTTCTCCGAGCAGCTCCTGAAGAACGGTCCCGATTACGCGTCCTTTGTCACGCTCGACGGCACGGCGCCAAAGGCGGTCGAAGCCAAGGACGCCGAGATCTGCGTCGAGGGATTGATGCACGGCACACGCTACAAGCTGGCGCTCCGTCCGGGCCTCCCCTCTTCCGTCGATGAAGTCATCGAAACACCCGTCAGCCTGGACATCTACGTCAAGGACCGATCGTCGATGGTGCGCTTCACCGGCGACAGCTTCGTTCTGCCCTCGACGGCGCGACGCGGCATTCCGATCATTTCAGTGAATAGCGAGAGCGCCAAGCTCAAGCTCTACCGCATCGGCGATCGCAGCATCTCGTCGCTGCTCACCAGTTCGCAATTCCTGACCCAGATCGACGGCTACAGCGCCCAGCGCATCGAGGACGAAAGCGGCGAGCTCGTCTGGCAAGGCAGCATCGACATCGCTAGCGAGCTCAACAAGGAGGTGGTGACCAGCTTCCCCGTGGATGAGGCGCTGCCGAAACGCAAGCCGGGCGTCTATGTGCTAACAGCCGCTACGGCAACCGGTCTCAATCAGGAATGGGATGCGCGCGCGACCCAGTGGTTTGTCGTCTCTGACATCGGAATTTCGACCTATGCCGGCACGGTTGGGCTTTCGGTGTTCATCCGATCGCTCGCGAGCGCCAAGCCGCTCGGCGACGTTGAACTGCAACTCGTCGCCAAGAACAACGAGGTGCTGGGCACAGCGACAACGGACGCGGCAGGCCGCGCGACGTTCGACGCCGGTCTGATCCGGGGCACGGCGAGCATGACGCCGGCGGTCATCACCGCGCAGAAGGGCGAGGGCGACTACGTCTTCCTCGACATGACCCGCGCCGGCTTCGATCTTTCCGACCGCGGCGTCACCGGCCGCGCGGCGCCTGGCGCGATCGACATTTTCGCCTGGACCGAGCGCGGTATCTATCGCGCCGGCGAGACGGTGCATGCGGCGGCGCTTGCCCGCGACATCAATGGCGAGGCGATCGAGAACCTGCCGCTCACCTTCGTCTTCCTGCGGCCGGATGGTGTAGAGGACAGGCGTCTCGTCAGCAAGGGTGGCAAGCTCGGCGGCCACACGCTCGATCTGCCGATCCCGGAAAACGCCATGCGCGGGACCTGGACGATGCAGATCTTCACCGACCCGAAAGGCGCGGCGATCGGCCAGAAACAGTTCCTCGTCGACGACTTCGTGCCGGACCGCACCGAGTTCGACCTGACGAGCGAAGCCAAGGAGATCGAGGTCGGCACACCCATCCAGGTCGCCGTCGATGGCCGGTTCCTCTATGGCGCGCCAGCCGCGGGCCTCACGCTCGAGGGTGAGGTCTCGGTCAAGCCGACGCGTGAGCGCGAAGCTTTCAAGGGTTACCTGTTCGGCCTCGCCGACGAGGAGGCAAGCGAGGAGATCCGGGTGCCTCTCGACGGCCTTGAGCCACTCGACCAGGACGGGAGGGCCGTCTTCGACGTGGATCTCGGCGAGGCGCCGTCGACGACCCAATCGCTGAACGCCAAAGTGACGGTGCGCATGCGCGAAGGCGGCGGACGCGCGGTCGAGCGCTCCCTCACGTTACCTGTGAAACCCGAAGGACGCATGATCGGCGTCAAACCGGAATTTTCCGGAGATCTCGCCGAAAACTCCGTGGGCAAATTCCACCTCATTGCCGTCGAACCGAAGGGATCGAGGGTTTCGATGCCCGGAGTGCTGTGGAAGCTCATCAGTATCGAGCGCAATTACCAGTGGTACCGTGACGGAACCGCCTGGAAATACGAACCGGTGATCTCCACCAAACAGGTGGCGAACGGAACGGTCGACCTGGGCGAGGATGGCGCTGAGATCGCCGTGCCGGTCGGATGGGGCCGTTACCGGCTCGAGGTCGAAACGGCAGCCATCGATGGACCGGTCTCCAGCGTCGAATTCGACGCCGGCTGGTATGTCGAGGCGACCTCGACGGAGACGCCGGACGGGCTCGAGATCGCGCTCGACAAGGAGAAATATGCAATTGGCGAGACCGCCAAGCTCAAGGTCTCGCCTCGCTTTGCCGGTGAACTGCTGGTGACCGTCGGCACGGAAAAGCTGATCGCGACGAAGAGCGCAACCATTGCCGAGGCCGGCGGCGAGGTGGCGCTGCCGGTGACGGCTGACTGGGGCGCCGGCGCCTATGTCACCGCGACGCTCTACCGTCCGGGCGATGCACAGGAAAGCCGCATGCCGATGCGCGCCATTGGCGTCAAATGGCTCGCCGTCGACCCGGCGGACCGCAAACTCGCCGTCAATATCGACGCTCCCGAAAAAACAGCGCCGCGTCAACCGCTCGACATCAGGGTGAAGGTCGAGGGTGCCGGCGCACGGGAAGACGCCTATGTCACAATCTCCGCAGTCGACGTCGGCATTCTCAATCTCACCCGCTACGAGGCGCCGAATCCCGACGGCTGGTATTTCGGCCAGAGGCAGCTCGGCCTCGAAATCCGCGACCTCTACGGCCGGCTGATCGACGGCTCGCTCGGCGTCACCGGACGGCTGCGCACCGGCGGCGATGGCGGGCAGATGCCGCTGCAGGGGAGCCCGCCCACCGAAAAGCTGGTCGCTTTCTTCTCCGGTCCGGTCAAGCTCGATGCGGAAGGCCGGGCGAATGTCAGCTTCGACATCCCGCAGTTCAACGGCACGGCGCGAATGATGGCGGTCGCCTGGACGAAGTCCGGTGTCGGCCGCGCGACCAAGGACGTGATGATCCGTGATCCGGTCATCGTCACCGCGAGCATGCCGAAATTCCTCGCCCCCGGGGACCGGGCCGAGCTCAGGCTCGACATCGCCAATGCAGATGGACCAGCCGGCGATTACCAGCTGCAGGTGACGACCAATGGTCCCGTCATCGTCGAACAACCGGGGCCGTCCGAGACCGTTCGGCTCGATGCCGGCGGCAAATCCGCGATAACGCTGCCGCTCTCAGGCCAATATCCGGGCAGCGGCATCGTCACCGTGAATCTCTCGAATGCCGCCGGCCTGGCGCTCGAACAGGCGCTGGCCATTCCGGTCCGCCCCGCCGCCTTGCCCGTCACCCAGCGCCAGGTCGTGTCGATCGCCGCCGGCAGCAGCCTCACCATAGACGACCAGTTGCTTGCAGACAGCGTGCTTGAAGGTGCCTCGGTCAGCCTCAACGTGACTCGCTCGACCGCATTCGACATCCCTGCGCTCCTGATGACGCTCGACCGATATCCCTACGGCTGCGCCGAGCAGACGACGAGCCGCGCCTTGCCACTCCTCTATTTGAGCGAGCTTTCGAAGCAATCCGGGCTTGCAGAGGATGAGGCCGTTGGCAAGCGCGTGCAGGAAGCGATCTACCGCGTGCTGTCCTATCAATCTTCTTCCGGCAGTTTCGGCCTCTGGAGTCCGGGTTACGGCGATCTCTGGCTCGACGCCTATGTCACCGATTTCCTGACCCGCGCGCGCGAACAGAAATATGACGTGCCCGAGCAGGCGATGGTCCAGGCGCTCGAGAACCTGCAAAATGCGCTGAGCTACGAGACCAATGTCCGGGACCGAGGCAACGAGATCGCCTATGCGCTCTATGTGCTTGCGCGCAACCGCAAGGCGGCGATCAGCGATCTGCGCTATTACGCCGAGACGATGCTTGGCGACTTCCCGACGCCGCTTGCCAAGGCGCATATCGCCGCGGCGCTTGCGCTCTACGGCGACGGGCAGCGCTCGCAGGATATCTTCGCCGCAGCGGCGAACATGTCCACGGGCCTCGTCAATGTCAGCCTCGCCCGCTCGGACTATGGTTCCTCGCTGCGCGACGATGCCGCCGTACTGGCGCTTGCGGCCGAAAGCCGGCCGGTGCCGCCGATCATTCCCGAGCTTTCGAAGATCGTCGCTAAGCAATGGGAGCAGGCGAATGTTACGAGCACCCAGGAGCAGACCTGGATGCTTCTTGCCGCGCGGGCCATCCAGGGTGGCGACCAGCACATGCGGCTGGAGGTGAACGGCGCGCAGCGCACGGGCAGCTATGCCGCGCGCATCGCCGGCGACGCGCTGATGGAGCACCCGGTCGTCATTCGCAACAACGGATCGGACGCGGTTTCCGCTGTGGTGACCACAGTAGCGGCTCCGGCTCAACCGCTATCGGCCGGCGGCGACGGGTTCTCGATCGCGCGGACCTATTACACGCTCGATGGCGTGGAGGCGAATGTCAGCCAGGCGCGGCAGAACGAGCGCTATGTCGTCGTGCTCAAGGTGACGGAGAGCAATGCCTGGCCGTCGCGGGTGCTGATCACCGATCTTCTGCCGGCAGGCTTCGAGATCGACAATCCGAGTCTCGTCGACAGCGCCCAGCTTGCGAACTTCGAGTGGATCGGCCAGGTTGCAGCCGCCCATACCGAGTTCCGCAGCGACCGCCTCGTCGCGGCCTTCGACCGATCGGCCGGCGACAATCGCGAGATCACCCTCGCTTATGTCGTGCGCGCCGTGACACCCGGCGCCTACGATCATCCGGCCGCAAACGTCGAAGACATGTACCGGCCGCAGTTCTCGGCACGCACGGCCACCGGACGCATGGAGGTGCTGGCGGCCCGGTAGGAAGCGTGATGTCCATTCTGTGGAAGCGCTTTGTCGACTTGATATGGCAGTCGCGCGACCGATGGCGCGCGCCCATACCCCCCTCTGCCCTGCCGGGCATCTCCCCCACAAGGGGGGAGATTGGCAAGAAGCGCGCTCCCAAGTCCCCCGCTTCTACAACGTTTGCCTCGCCACGTGACGAGGGATTAGCGCAGGACGGTGCCTCCATGATCTCCCCCCTTGTGGGGACGATGGCCGGCAGGCCAGAGGGGGGTTTAGCCGGTCCCATCAAAGCCGGTCGTCCGAGACGTTTTCGAACAATCGCCCTGCTTTTCGGCCTTGCCACCACGCTTGCAGCCGTCGCCCTCGAATGGGCTGACAAGGCCTTCCCGCCGCCCATCGAGCAGGCACAGGTCTTTTCGCGCGAGGTCCTCGACAGGGACGGGCATTTGCTGCGCGCTTTCGCCGCGAAGGACGGCCGCTGGCGCCTGAAGACCACTATCAAGGATGTCGACCCGCGCTTTATTGAAATGTTGATCGCCTATGAGGACCAGCGTTTTCGCGAGCATCGCGGCGTCGATCCCATGGCATTGGGGCGGGCGGTGCTGCAATTCATCACCGATGGCCGGATCGTTTCCGGCGCCTCCACGCTTTCCATGCAGGTGGCGCGGCTGATCGAGCCGCGCGAGCGCCGCACCCTAACGGCAAAGTTCAAGCAGATCGCCCGTGCCATCCAGATCGAGCGGCGGCTCAGCAAGGATGAGATCCTTGATCTCTACCTCACCTATGCTCCCTATGGCGGCAATCTCGAAGGCGTCCGCGCCGCAAGCCTCGCCTGGTTCGGCAAGGAACCGCGCCGGCTTTCGGTCGCCGAGGCCGCGCTCCTCGTGGCGCTGCCTCAATTGCCGGAAAAACGCCGACCGGACCGCAACCTTGCCGCGGCCGAGGCCGCCCGCCAGCGCGTGTTGTCCCGTATGGCGGTTGCGAAGGTTCTCGGCGAAGGCGAGGCCGATCGCGCCGCCATGACCGCAATTCCGAACCGTCGCCTTCAGCTCCCATCCCAGGCGGCGCACCTCTCCGAAGCGGCCATTCGCAAGGACCCCGATGCGCTCCGGCACCGAACGACGCTTCGGCGGGACATCCAGCGCGCACTCGAGTCCGTCGCCCGCGAGGGTGCAGTGGGGCTCGGACCAAAGGTGTCTGTCGCAATGGTGATGGCTGATGTCCGAACCGGCGAAATCGCCGGCGAAGTGGGTTCGGCCGATTATTTCGATGCCAGTCGCTCCGGCTGGATCGACATGACACGGATCACGCGCTCGCCGGGCTCCACGTTGAAGCCTTTCATCTATGGGCTCGCCTTCGAGGAGGGGCTCGTCGCGCAGGAAACGATCGTCGAAGACCGGCCGGCGGACTTCTTCGGCTACCGGCCACGCAATTTCGACATGAGCTATCAGGGGGACGTTAGCATCCGCCAGGCGCTGCAGCTCTCCCTCAACGTGCCGGCGATCCGATTGCTTGACGCGGTCGGGACCGCGCGGCTCATGGTGCGCTTCCGCCGGGCGGATGTGCGCCTCGCCCTGCCGGCACACGAAGCGCCGGGGCTGGCGATCGGCCTTGGCGGTGCCGGCATCACGCTGCGGGATCTCGTCCAGCTCTATGCGGGGCTCGCCAATCGAGGCTGGCCGGTGCGTCTCGGCAACGGCATTGACGGCGAGGCGGGCCTGATCGACGGCGAGCCGCTGCTCTCGAACATCGCCGCCTGGCAGGTCGCCGACATTCTATCGGATGTGCTGCCGCCCGCCGGAAGCCGCCAGCGCGGCATCGCCTATAAGACGGGCACCAGCTATGGCCATCGTGACGCCTGGTCCGTCGGCTTCGACGGTCGATACGTGCTGGGCGTCTGGGTTGGCCGGCCCGACAACGGCGCCGTGCCCGGCCTGACTGGTTACGGCGCGGCCGCGCCGATCCTGTTTGAGGCTTTCGCCAAGGCCGGCCTTGCTATTACCCCGCTGCCGGATGCGCCCGCCGGCGCCTCCCGCATCGCCCAAGCCGAATTGCCGATCGGCCAACGGCGCTTCTCCACGACGGCGAGCGGCCTGCCGCAAACTTCGATCCGCGAAGCTGCTCCCCAGATCGTCTTCCCGCCGGAAGGCGCGCGGGTCGAGCTCGGCGCCAAGTCCGGCACTCGGATGATGCCTCTCACGCTGAAGCTGCAGGGCGGACGCGCCCCCTTCCGCTGGCTTGCGAACGGACGAGCCTTGCCGGAGCTGACCCGGCGGAGAGTGAGCCGGTGGATGCCGGATGGCGGGGGCTACTCGACACTGACGGTCATCGACGCACTGGGGCGCGCCGCAAGCGTTCGCGTGTTCGTGGAATAGACGGGAAGAACCCATCGGCCGGAGGGCAGCGCCGCCTCCGACCGATCATCCTTCAGTTCAGGCTGACAAGGCAGTCTTCGCTTGAGCGTTCTGCGGCTGCCGCGCCGGAGTGGGCATCACCAGCGGCATCCCGGCCTCCAGGCACGCGGCAATGAAAGCCTCGCGCGCCACCGCTGCCGGCGTCATGCGATTAAGCGCCCTCCGGCAGGTACGCAATGCACGCTCATAGCGCTCTCCCTTGCGCAACGGCCACTCGTTCTCCAGGAAATCGACCGCCTCGTAAACGGAAGTGAAGGTACGCGTCAGGCCGTTTGAAAGGCGCACCGTGAGGGGGATTGTCCATGGAATCTCATTGAGAAGCATTTTTCCTCCTTTCTCATGCCGTCAATGAACACGGAAAAGATATTGGTGTTCGGAAGCTAATTTCAAGAACCCGGGGAAGCCGCTCAGCGCGGTGATCAGAGCCGCCTCGGCACGTCGTTTCTGGAGCGATTTCCGGCAATTGCCGTATGAGCCGAAGATTGCGCAACACCCCCTTGAAACCTCGGCCGGAGAACCTAAATCGGGTGTGCGAGCCGCCTATCGAGGGGCTCGCAGTCGAGGAGCGCCTCTCTTCGGCGCCCCTCATCGTCCATGTTGCTCAAGGAGGATATGGCTATGAGAACAAGCTTCGACTTCTCACCCCTGTCGCGGTCCAGTGTGGGCTTCGACCACCTTTTCGACCTGCTCGACTCGGCGAGCCGGACGGCGCCGACCGACAACTGGCCGCCCTACGACATCATCCGCGTCGGAGATAACGAGTATCGCATCGCGATGTCGGTTGCCGGCTTCACGCCGGAAGAAATCACGATCACGCACGAGCAGCAGTTGCTGACCATCAGCGGTGAAAAAGCTGGCGAGGAGGAGGCGGAATACCTCTATCGTGGCATTGCCGCTCGCAACTTCGAGCGCCGCTTCCAGCTTGCTGACTATGTGACGGTCAGAGATGCAAAGCTCGTGAATGGTTTGCTCACGATCGATCTGGTCCGTGAGCTTCCCGAGCAGATGAAGCCTCGCCGCATCGAGATCAAGCAGGACGCTTTCCCCGCAGAGGGCGGGAAGAAGCAGATCGAGGGCGAAAAGCACGCCGCGTAATATAGCGGCGGACGCTACAGCGCCGTGCGTCTTTTCAGACGCACAAAGGTCGCCGTAGCACTTCAAAATGCTGCATGTTTTTATCCTTAAATCGGCTCCGATCTAAGGAAACATGCAGCAGCCTCGAAGTTGGGGGGCCGGCGAGATCCGGCACTCCGACGGGTTTCGAGACGGCAAATGTTGGAGAGCGGGATGAAAATCGCTCATGCCCTTTCGTCCCGCTTGAGCGGAAATGAAAGGAACCGACAATGAATGTACGTGATCTCATTCCATGGGCCCGCGGGCAGGGACAGGTCCCCGCATCCTATCGCGAAGAACGCAACCCCTTCCTCGCACTTCATCGGGAAATGAACCGGCTCTTCGACGATGTCTTCCGCGGCTTCGACACGCGGCTACCGTCGGCCTACGGAGGGTTTCCGGGTTTCGGCGCCGGCTGGCCGCATATCGACGTTTCCGATCGGGAGAAGGAGATCAAGGTGACCGCCGAGTTGCCCGGCCTTGAGGAAAAGGACGTCGAACTCTCACTGACCGATGACGTGCTCACTCTGAGAGGCGAGAAGAAGGCCGAGACCGAAGACAAGGATAACCAATTCTCCGAATGCTTCTACGGCCGCTTCGAACGCCGTATTCCGCTTGGATATGACATTGATGAAAGCAAGGTCGACGCGACCTTCCACAATGGCATTCTGACAGTGACGCTTCCCAAGACCGAGCAGGGTCAGACGAAAGCCAAGCGCATCACCATCAATCGCCAGTAGGATCGCTCCCCTCCCCAGGGCACTGGGGAGGGGATTTCGATTCTGCAGGAACAATTCCAGTCAAAGGCCCGTACGGGCAACCATCCTTGATCGAGGGTTAGCACTCTCGGCACAAGAGTGCTAAAATTCCGGCGCGTCCCTCTTGAATCCATTTTTTGGCAGGACCAGATCAATCGTTGCTTAAGGATAATCCGTCCGCCCGTTCCAACGGCGGCAGCGCTTTTCAAGGGCATCGACGAACAAGAACCGAGGAGGAAGACATGAAGTTCCAACCGCTCCATGATCGCATTCTCGTCCGCCGCCTCTCGTCCGAGGAGAAAACCAAGGGCGGCATCATCATTCCCGACACAGCGAAGGAAAAACCGCAGGAAGGCGAGGTCATCGCCGCCGGCCCGGGCGCGCGCAACGAGCAGGGTCAGATCGTTGCGCTCGACGTGAAGGTCGGTGACCGCGTGCTCTTCGGCAAATGGTCCGGAACGGAGATCAAGATGGAGGGCGAGGACCTGCTTATCCTGAAGGAGGCCGACGTGCTCGGCGTAATCGAAGATTCCGGCGCCGAAAGGCAAGTCGCCTGAATCCCGCACCAGTCATAACCCTGCTGCCGAGAAAGGAGTGAACCATGGCTGTGAAAGACGTCAAATTCCATTCCGATGCCCGCGAGCGCCTGTTGCGCGGCGTTGACACTCTGGCGAATGCCGTCCGGGTGACACTTGGCCCCAAGGGCCGCAATGTCGTGATCGACAAGTCCTTTGGCGCACCGCGGATCACCAAGGACGGCGTGACCGTGGCCAAGGAGATCGAGCTCGAGGACAAGTTCGAGAATATGGGCGCACAGATGCTGCGCGAGGTCGCATCAAGAACCAGCGAGATCGCCGGCGACGGCACGACGACCGCGACCGTTCTTGCCCAGGCGATCGTACGGGAAGGCGCCAAGGCGGTTGCCTCCGGCATGAACCCGATGGACCTGAAGCGCGGCATCGATCTGGCGGTTGATGCGCTCGTCGCCGAGCTCAAGACCAAGGCGCGCCAGGTCTCGAATAACGAGGAGATCGCCCAAGTCGGCACGATTTCGGCCAATGGCGACGTTGAAATCGGCCGCTACCTCGCCGACGCGATGGAAAAGGTGGGCCATGAAGGCGTGATCACCGTCGAGGAGGCAAAGACCGCGGAAACCGAGCTCGAAGTGGTCGAGGGCATGCAGTTCGACCGTGGCTACATCTCGCCCTATTTCATCACCAACCAGGACAAGATGCGGGCGGAATTCGAAGATCCCTACATCCTCATCCACGAGAAGAAGCTCTCCAACCTGCAGGCGATGCTGCCGATTCTTGAAGCCGTCGTCCAATCCGGCAAGCCGCTCTTGATCATCGCGGAGGACGTCGAGGGCGAAGCGCTCGCCACTCTCGTCGTCAATAAGTTGCGCGGCGGGCTCAAGGTCGCGGCCGTGAAGGCTCCGGGCTTCGGCGACCGCCGCAAGGCCATGCTCGAAGACATCGCCATCCTGACCAGCGGCACGGTCATCTCCGAAGACCTTGGCATCAAGCTCGAGAACGTGACGCTCGACATGCTCGGCCGGGCGAAGAAGGTCTCGATCGAGAAGGAAAATACGACGATCATCAACGGCGCCGGCACGAAAGCCGACATTGACGGGCGGATAGCCCAGATCAAGGCGCAGATCGAGGAAACGACGTCGGATTACGACCGCGAGAAATTGCAGGAGCGGCTCGCTAAGCTCGCCGGCGGCGTTGCTGTCATTCGCGTCGGCGGCTCGACGGAGGTCGAGGTCAAAGAACGCAAGGATCGCGTCGACGACGCCCTGCATGCAACGCGCGCGGCCGTCGAGGAAGGCATCCTCCCGGGCGGCGGCGTGGCGCTTCTACGCTCGATCAAGGTCCTCGACAGTGTCCGGACTGCCAATGACGACCAGCGTGTCGGCGTCGAGATCGTCCGTCGCGCGATCGAATCTCCCGTCCGCCAGATCGCGGAAAACGCCGGAGCAGAGGGCTCGATCATCGTCGGCAAGCTTCGCGAGAAGACGGAATTTGCCTGGGGCTGGAACGCCCAAACCGGCGAATATGGCGACCTGTTCACCATGGGCGTCATCGACCCCGCCAAGGTAGTGCGTACGGCACTCCAGGATGCCGCGTCAATCGCCGGCCTTTTGGTGACTACCGAAGCGATGATCGCCGAGAAGCCCAAGAAGGAAGCGCCGCCCGCGATGCCGCCCGGCGGTGGAATGGACTTCTAAAGAGGGCGCGAGGCCCCTCATCCGGCCTGCCGGCCACCTTCTCCCCCGCTTGCGGGGAGAAGGTCAGGGTGAGGGGTGATCACCAGGCGCTATGCAAGGGATCGATCTCGTCGAACTTCAGGGGTTACAGCCGCGGCCTCAGCTTGCTGGCGACGCAGGCCATGCGCCGCCTATGACATCTCCAACTCTTTCGCCATGTGCGCTCCAAACGTCTCTCTCCTCCGCTTCATCGCACGCCCCGCGACATAGACTTCCACAACACAACGGTCGTCGCCCATCGTCTGCAGGATGAAAAGTTCCTCGGCAAGCGACCGCGCCACCTGCATTCTGAGCTCCATTGCCGATTTGGCGCGACTGTCGAGGACGACGATATCCGCGTCCGCTCCGACATGCAGGGAGCCGATGCGTTGTTCCAATTCGAGCGCCCGCGCATTGCCGAGCGTCATCATGTAGAAGGAGCTGAGCGGCGAGAGCCGCTGGCACTGGAGGTGCAGCACCTTGTAGGCCTCGTCCATGGTCTCCAGCATCGAAAAGCTCGTGCCGGCGCCGACATCGGTCGCGACCGAATGGCGGGCTCCGAGCCGGCTGAAGCGGTCGCGATCGAAAAGGCCGCTGCCGAGAAAGAGATTCGAGGTCGGGCAAAAGACGCCGACGGCGCCGGTCTCCGCGAGCACGGATATTTCGCGGTCGCTCAGATGGATGCAATGGCCGAGCAGCGTCTTGCGTCCGAGAAGCCCATAGCGGGCATAGATATCGGTATAGTCCCGCGCCTGCGGATAGAGCGAGGTGGCATAGGCGATCTCGTCCTCATTCTCGGAAAGATGCGTCTGAACGTAGCAATCCGGGTGTTCCGCAACGAGCGCCCGGCTCATCTCCATCTGTTCCGGGGTCGAGGTTATCGCAAAGCGCGGGCTGATCGCGTAACGCGCCCTGCCCCGGCCATGCCACCTGTCGATCAGCCGTTTCGTCTCGTCGTAGCCCCTTTCAGGGGTGTCGCGAAGCGCGTCCGGGGCATTGCGGTCCATCATCACCTTGCCGCCGATCATCAGCATGTTGCGCTCTTCGGCCGCGGTGAAGAAGGCGTCGACGCTTTCCGGATGCACCGAGCAGTATGCAACGGCAGACGTCGTGCCGTTGGAGATGAGTTCGTCCATGAACCGGCCGGCGATGAAAGCGGCATGATCTGGTGCTTCGAATTTCTGCTCCTCGACGAAAATATAGGTGTTCAGCCATTCCATAAGCTGCGCGCCATAGGAGCCGATCGCCTGCGTCTGCGGAAAATGCAGATGCGTGTCGATGAATCCGGGCAGGACGAGATGCGGACGGTGATCGGTTATGCTTACGCCTTGCCCGGCCTGCAGCGCGACATCCCGATAGGGGCCGACGCCGGCGACCTTGCCGTTGCGGACGAGGACGGCGCCGTCCTCATAGAAGCAGTAGGAATCGCCGTCATCGATGCCCTCCGGCTCCCTGACGAAAGTCAACACTCGCCCGCGGATCAGCAAATCGTTCATTGAATCTTTCCTTCCTTTACGGCCGTCTCGTACCAGGAGGCGAGCAATTGGCGCTCCTTCTCCGTGGCACCGGTGACGTTCGCCGGTGGCATCGCGTGCGATCGTCCAGCCTGCAGATAGATCTCGCGCGCATGCGCGACGATGTCGGCGTCGCTCTCGAGAACGACGCCCTTTGGCGGCACGATGATACCCTCCCAGCCGGGTTCACGCGCATGGCACATAGAGCAGCGCCCGAGCACGGTGTCGCGTACCTTGGAGAAGTCAGCCGAAGCGACGACAGCCTCTCCAGCCGTCGCAGCCCGCGCCTCTCCGCCCTCGGAAAGAACCTTGGGAACGGTTGAGAGCCACATGATGACGACGAACAGAAGCGCGGTGACGAGCCACGTCCAGGTCGGGCTCCCCTTGCGGGCATGGCGCGTGTTGAACCAGTGGCGGATGGTAACGCCCATCAGGAAGACGAGCGAGGCGATGATCCAGTTGTACTCGGTGCCGAAGGCGAGCGGATAGTGGTTCGACAGCATCAGGAACAGGACGGGGAGCGTCAGGTAATTGTTATGCGTCGAGCGCTGCTTTGCCTGCCTTCCGAGTGCCGGATCCGGGGTACGGCCCGCGATCAAGTCGGTCACCACCTTCTTCTGGTTGGGGATGATGATGAAGAACACGTTTGCCGACATGATCGTTGCGGTGAAAGCACCGAGATGCAGGTAGGCGGCTCGGCCGGTGAAGAGCTGGGTGTAGCCCCAGGCAACGGCGACGAGCACGAAATAGAGGAGCACCATAAGCCGAGTGTTGTCCTTGCCGAGCGGCGAGCGACAGATCGTGTCATAGGCAAGCCAGCCGAAGGCAAGCGAAGCGAGAGAAATTGCAATTGCCGTCGGCTTCGAGACGTCGAGCACGCTCGGCTCGATCAGGTAGAGGTCCGCGCCGGCATAATAGACGAGCGCCAGCATGCCGAAGCCGGAAAGCCAGGTGACGTAGGATTCCCATTTGAACCAGGTCAAGTGCTCCGGCATGTTTTCCGGCGCCACGAGATATTTCTGGATGTGATAGAAACCGCCGCCATGTACCTGCCACTCCTCACCATAGGCGCCGACCGGTAGACCCGGGCGCTGCCTCAGACCCAGGTCGAGGGCCACGAAATAGAACGATGAGCCGATCCAGGCGATACCGGTGATGACATGCAGCCATCTCACGGCGAAAGTCAGCCAGTCCCAGGCAATGGCATATTCGTACATGCGGGGTCTCCCATTTCTCCAAAGCGCGTCGCGTTCAAACGAATTCACGTGACGCGCTTTGGATCTTTGTTCTTGTGCATGTCGTTGTCCCAAAACCGCTGCCCACTTTTGGGCGACATGCATTAGGCCGAATTATGTGTCATTGCTTGAGGTGGCGAGAACGCTCTCGCGATCACCAACTCTTTCAAAAAAAACTATAGAATGGACTACAGCGCCGCGCGTCTTTTCAGACGCGCAAAGGACGCTGTAACACTTTAAATTGCTGCATGTTTTTATCCTTAGATCGGCTACGCTCTAAGGAAACATGCAGGGCGCGGGCGCGGTAGTTTGCGCCCAATAACAGAGGCGGAGCATGTCCTATCTCGATAATGTGCGCGTCTTCGTGCGCGTCGTGGAACTTGGAACGCTGTCGGCTGCGGGCCGCGACCAGCGTGTGACCCCCGCGGTTGCGAGCAATAGAATCAAGGAGTTGGAGCGGCAACTGGGCGTGCGGCTCTTCAACCGCACCACCCGCAAGCTGATGCCGACGGAGCATGGGCGCGTCTTCTATGAAGGCGCCGTCAAGATCCTGGAAGCGGTCAATGAGGCCGAAAGCGCGGTCGCCGATCTTTCCCGCAATCCCAAAGGGGCGCTCCGCATTACCGCGCCGCTCGGCATGGGTCGGCGCCTGATTGCCTCCGGCATTCCGGAATTCCATGACAAGTATCCGGATATCGAGGTGCGGCTGCGCCTCTCAGACCGCAATGTCGATATCCTGGCGGAGGGCGTCGATGTCGCCTTTCGCCTCGGCATCCTCGAGGATTCAAACCTGCGCATGCGCGGGATCATGGATTGCGATCGGGTGCTCTGCGCATCGCCTCGATACCTTGAAGCACGCGGCATGCCCGCGACGCCTGACGACCTGATCACGGAACGCCACGACTGCCTGCTGCTGCGCTATCCGGGTTCCAGGGAATATTACTGGACGCTGCAGACGCCCGAGGGCGTGCGCAAGTTCGAGGTCGCCGGCCCCTATGATTCCGATGATGGTGACGTGCTCACCGAATGGGCGCTCGACGGGCGCGGCATTATCAACAAGCCGCTCTTCGAGGTGAAGCAATATATCAATGAAGGCGCGCTCGAACCGATCCTTGAAGGAACGCCGCCGCTCAGCGCCCAGCTCGCGGCGGTCTATCCGCACAAGCGCTTTCAGGATGCGAAAGTGCGGCTGATCATCGACTTCATGGCCGAACGATGCCAGCGGCTGATCGGCCGGATACTCGCCGAGCCGGCCCGGGGGCGGGTGGAGGAAACGACGACACGGATTAAGGCGGCACAAGAACACTCCAGATAGGACGTGCGGTTCTTGTGCTGAGAGCCTGACGCCGCATTAACCGACACGGGGTGCGGCTTAGGGCATGGGCTCACTGCAACGCCGCGTTTCGTAGCGCGGCGACGAATGCATCGAGATCCCTCTTCAGCATGTAAATATGCGGTGAAACCCGAAGACCCTCCATGTGCTCCACCTTGCGGTACTTCACGTGGACCTGATGCTCCACGCGAAGATTGCCCTCAAGCTGTTTCATGTCGACATTGTCGATCGAGAACAGGCTGATCGCAGCAAGGCTGTCCGTCCCAATGTCCGTATGGAGCTTGAAACCGGGAATATCACGGGCGAGACCGATCCAATATCGGGTGAGTTCGCGCAGCCGCGCGTGCATTCTCTCCGCACCGATTGTCTTGTGGAAATGAATTGCCGGTGCGATCCCCGCCTGTATGGCGGAATTGTAGGTGCCCAGGTTCCAGTGGTCGAACTTGTCTATGTGCACGGCCGGCTGGTCGAAGGGTGCGAGCAAGGGCCAGGTTCGGTCGATCCGGCGTTCATTGACGATAAGCATCCCGTTGCCGACCGGCGCGCCCAGCCACTTGTGCAGGCTCGTGACAAAGAAATCGCAATCGAGCTCGCGAAAGCTGACCGGCATTTGGGCGAATGTCTGGGCGCCATCAACGACCGTGATGATGTTGCGCTCCCGCGCCATCTCGCAGAGCCGCTTGACGGGAACGACGCGGCCGTTCCAGTGGTACATATGCGTCAGCTGCAGGACCCGGGTGCGCGGCGTCATCGCTCCGAGATAGGCCTCGATGATGTCATCGTCGCTGTCCATGAGGTCGAAGGCACAGTTTACGACCTGGATGCCTTCGCGCTGTTGCCGTTGAAGCCAGCCTGCGCGGACGCTGGGGTAGTCCCACGGCGAGATCAGCACCTGATCGCCTTGGGAAAGCGGTATTCCGAAGATTGCCGTTGAAAGACCTTCGGACGAATTCCGGTTCAGCGCGATCTCTTCTGGCGTGCAATCAATCAGTTCCGCCAGCTCTCGTTTGATGGCGGGCAACGCGGCGTCGAGCTTACTCCACATATTGTAATCGGGATTGCGGCTGATGAAGCGATAGGCATCGACCACCGCCTCCTCAACAACGGTCGGAGGGGGACTGACCGCAGCATTGTTCAAGTTCAGGAATGGTTCCTGCGCTGGGTACTCTGCGCGCACACGGCCCCATTTTGCTTCGCCCTCATCTTCGGCAGACCGATTTGCTGCAAAAAAGTTCATGCGGCAGGCTCCTATGCGTCGCGTTCGTCCGTTGCTCGAGGATAGGGATCTCAACCGCGCACAATCTGCCTATGTGCCGTGAGCAAGCAGAACTTAATTGCGAAGCCCGGCGCGATCGTGGGCAATGTTTGTTGGAGACAGCAACGGCGCGGTGCCTGCCTATGATGAAGCACCCATTAGAGGAACAGCCAGCCGCTATATCGGTCCTTGGCAGCTTTCGCCTGACCTTCCACGTTTCTCAGGTGAACGCGGCGGGCCAGAACGCTTGGTTCCAGAAGCACCGTACGGTTTCACCACTAATGGGACGAGGAACCGTTCACTGCGCTCACCGGCTTTCTTTCCCTGCGTGCGTCTCCCTTCGGCCGTTCATGAGTAAGTACCGCCGTCACAATCTCCGCAGCCGCCAGTGCCGCGATTATGGCCGGGCGCTTGTCTTTCACCGCAGCGCCGCCGATGGGACAGATTAGCCGATTGAACAGCTCCGGATGCTCCGCTTCGCGGGAAAGCCAGTGCTTGAAGGTAGCTCGTTTCGTCTTCGATCCGATCATGCCAACGTAAGAGGCATCCCCGCGGGCGAGCGCCTCCATCGCGATAAGGAAATCGAGGGCATGATCATGGGTTAGAATGACGAAGGCGCTGCCTGCCGGCGCATCGCGGACGACGGCCTCGGGCATCGCGGTCAGGCAGGTTTCTATGCCCGGCACATCGACGGCTGAAAGCTCCTGTTCGCGCGTGTCCACCAGCACCGTGCGGACCGGCGTAAGCGACAGGGCAGTGGCGAGCGCATCGCCGACGTGGCCGGCTCCAAAGATATAGACATGCGGCCGGCTTGCGATTTCGCCGTCATAGCGCGCGGTCAGTGCCGCGCGCGTGTTGTCGTCCAGCGGCTTGAAGGAGAGCGCAACGCGTCCGCCGCAGCATTGGCCGATCTCGGGCCCGAGCGGGATTTCCAGCCGATCTTCCGCAGTCGCTCCCTGAATGAGCTTCCGCGCATGATCGATCGCCATAAATTCCAACTGGCCGCCGCCGATTGTGGCGAAGATGCGGTCCTTCGAGACGAGCATCCAGGCATCCGTGTCCCGCGGCGTCGAGCCGGCCGCTCCCGTTACTTCGACGAGGATGCAGGCAGCCTCTCGTGCGAGAAAATCCCGAATGTCCTCTCTCGCCCCCATCTCCGTCATTTATCTCCATCGGCGCGCGATGCAGCAGCGCGCATGCGCTCGATCGTCATCAGCACCCGTTCCGGCGTAGCCGGCGCATCGATGCGCGGCGGAATACGATAATCCGCAACGCTCGCCGCTGCCATGGATATAGCTTCGAGCACGGAAATGCCCAGCATAAAGGGCGGTTCCCCCACCGCCTTCGAGCGACGGATCGTCTCCTCGCGATTGACCGACCATTCCGCCAGACGCACGTTGAAGACGCGCGGCCGGTCGGAGGCGAGCGGGATCTTGTAGGTGGAGGGCGCGTGGGTGCGCAGCCGCCCCTTGGCGTCCCACCAGAGTTCTTCGGTCGTCAGCCAGCCCATGCCCTGGACAAACGCGCCTTCCACCTGACCGAGGTCGAGCGCCGGGTTGAGAGACCGGCCGACGTCATGGATGATGTCAGTGCGTTCGACCTGGTATTCGCCGGTCAGCGTGTCGACGCTGACCTCGGAACAAGAGGCGCCATAGGCATAGTAATAGAACGGCCTCCCCCGGCCCTCGGCACGATCCCAATGGATTTTTGGCGTCTTGTAGAATCCGGCCGCCGAGAGCTGAATCCGCGCCGCATAGGCGGATTTGATAAACTCGGCGAAGGCGATACGTTCGGCCCCGATCCGCACCATGTTCGGTTCGAAGGCGACGTCCGCTTCGCTGACGCCATAACGTTCGGCCGCGAACCTTATGAGCCGAGCCTTGATCTGCTGCGCCGCATTCGCCGCCGCCATGCCGTTGAGATCAGAACCGGAGGAAGCGGCGGTCGCCGAGGTGTTCGGCACCTTGCCGGTCGAGGTCGCCGTCACCCTGATCCGGTCGAGATCGACCTGGAACTCGTCGGCTACAACTTGCGCGACCTTGGTATAGAGCCCCTGCCCCATCTCCGTGCCGCCATGGTTCAGCTGGATGGAGCCATCGGTGTAGACATGGACGAGAGCGCCGGCCTGGTTGTATTCCGTCTTGGTGAACGAAATGCCGAACTTCACCGGCGTCAGCGCGATGCCGCGCTTGATTACGTGGCTCCCGCGGTTGAAGGCGAGGACGGCCTGCCGCCGGGCTGCATAGTCCGACGAGGCTGCGAGTTCCTCGATGATCCGGCCGATGATGTTATCTTCCACCGTCTGGTGGTAGGGCGTCAGATTGCGCCCCTCGCCGCCGTAGAAATTGAGCTTGCGGATTTCGAGCGGATCCTTGCCGAGAGTATAGGCGATGTCCTCGATCATCCGTTCGCCGCCGACCATGCCCTGCGGCCCGCCGAAGCCGCGGAAGGCGGTGTTCGAGACCGTATTGGTCTTCTGTGGGCGCGAGCGCAGCCGCACGTTCGGGTAGAAATAGCAATTGTCTGCATGGAAGAGCGCGCGATCGGTCACCGGCCCGGAAAGGTCGGCCGAGAAGCCGCAGCGAGCGGCAAAGACCGCATCCACCGCTTCGATCCGGCCATCGTCGTCGAAGCCGATCCTATAGCCCACGTGGAAATCGTGGCGCTTGCCCGTCGCGATCATGTCATCGTCGCGGTCGGGGCGCAGCTTGACGGCCCGGCCGTATTTCTTCGCCGCGAGCGCCGCCACGGCGGCGAAGAGGTTCGCTTGCGTTTCCTTGCCGCCGAAGGCGCCACCCATGCGGCGGACGTTCACCGTCACGGAGTTCGATGGCACGCCGAGCACCTGGGCGACCATGTGCTGCGTCTCGCTCGGATGCTGGGTCGAGGCAAACACAGTCACCTCGTCGTCCTCGCCGGGTAAGGCAAGGGAGATTTGGCCCTCGAGGTAGAAATGATCCTGCCCGCCGATCCGCATCTCGCCCTCGACGACATGGTCTGCCTTCGCAAAGCCGGCCTCGATATCGCCGCGCTGCAGCTTCAAAGGATCGACCACCAAGGGGTGCTTCGCGGCCTCAGCTTCAAGCACATCGGTGACATGCGGCAGCTCGCGATATTCGACCTTAACCTTTGCCGCGGCGCGCCGGGCGGCATCGCGCGAGGTCGCGATCACGGCAAAGATCGGCTGGCCGTGGAATTCCACCTTGTCAGTCGCAAAGACCGGGTCGTCATGCTTGTGAGCCGGGCTGAGATCGTTCTCGCCGGGAATGTCCTCGGCGGTCAGGATACCGATGACGCCGGGGCTGGCGCTTACCTCGTCGAAATCGATCGACAGGATTTCCGCATGCGCGCGCTCCGAGAGTCCGAGGTAGCCGTGCAGCGTGCCCGCCGGCTCGGGAATATCGTCGATATATTCGGCCGTTCCCGTGACGTGCTTATGGCCGGATTCGTGCCGCTCCCTCTCGTGGACGCCGCCGCGGATGCGGTCGATGGGCTGCATCACATTCATGCCTCAAACCTCCTAGAGCGAGATGTGCTCACATGCGTTCGCACCGCCGCTCTATTGTTCTGTTTTTACCGCATTTGTGCGACGTCAGGTGATCCCACCTGACTGCAAAATGCTCTAGACAGCCACCGCGACTTTGCGGTCGATGCGGACATTGCTCGTCCCCTGCGTTTCCAGATAGAAGCGCCGCAACAGGTTCTTGGCGACAAGCATCCGGTAGTCGGCCGAGGCGCGCCAATCGGTAAGCGGCATGAAATCCTGCTCGAAGGCCGAAACGGCTTTCTCGATTGCGGTTTCGCTCCAAACGGCACCCTTGAGCGCCGCCTCCACGGATGCAGCGCGCTTCGGCGTGCCGGCCATTCCGCCGAAGGCAATCAACGCATCGGCGACCCGGCCTTCGTAGATAGTTAGACGAAAAGCGCCGCAGACGGCGGAGATATCCTCGTCGAACCGCTTGGAGATCTTGTAGACGGCAAAGCGATCCAGCTCGCCGAGGAACGGTACCCGAATGCTCTCGACAAATTCGCCGGGTTGCCTGTCCTGCTTGCCGTAGTCGATGAAGAAGGCATCGAGCGGCAGGGTCCGCCGACTTCCGCCCCTGCGCAAGGTCACGGTTGCGCCGAGTGCGATTAGCGCCGGCGACGTATCTCCGATTGGGGAGCCATTGGCGATATTGCCGCCGACGGTCCCCATATTGCGAACCTGCTCGCCGCCGATCCGCTCCCAGAGTTCGACGAGTTGCGGGAAGTGACGGACGATCACGGGATGGGCCTCCGTATAGCTGACACCCGCTCCAAGCGTGATGCCGCTCTCGTCAACGGAAACCCGGCGCAACTCGTCCAGATGCGAGAGATGGATGACCGGCGCGATGTCGCGCATGAACTTCGTCACCCACAGGCCGACATCGGTGCAGCCGGCAACGATCGTCGCCTTTGGATTGGCTTCGAGCACCTCGGCAAAGTCGTCGAGCGAGGCCGGCAGCAAGACGCGCCTGCTCTCGTCGCCGATCTCGACGCGACGGCCATCCCGGAGGTCCGCAAGCTCACACGCGACCTTCTCGCGCTCTACGACAAGCGGATCATTGCCGACATCGCCAATCGATGAAATCGCCTCGGCGGCGCGAATTATCGCCGAGTACCCGGTGCAGCGACAGAGATTACCCTGCAGGGCCTTCTCGATCTGTTGGACGCTTGGCTTCGGGTTCTCCATCCAGAGGCCATAGAGCGACATCACGAAGCCCGGCGTGCAGAAGCCGCATTGCGAGGCGTGCGTGTCGACCATGGCCTGCTGTACCGGGTGCAGCGGTCCGTTCGGTTGGGCGAGCGCCTCAACGGTGACGACATGACAGCCATCGAGCGAGGCGACGAAGCGGATGCAGGCGTTGATGGATTCATATTTCAGTCTGCCTTCGAACAATCGTCCGACGAGCACCGTGCAGGCGCCGCAATCGCCCTCGGCGCAACCCTCCTTGGTGCCGCGCAGGTTGCGATCGATGCGCAGGAAATCGAGCAGGGTCTGGACCGGCGAGACGTCGGCAAGCTCGACCAACCGGTCGTTCAGAAGGAAACGGATCGTGTCGCGGATGTCGGTCACCGGCTTTCAGCTCCCGCGGTAAGTGGAATAGCCGTAAGGCGAAAGCAGGAGCGGCACATGATAGTGCGCGCTCCGGTCGGCAATCCCGAAGCGGATCGGGATAAGGTCGAGGAACGGGCCGGAATCAAGCTCGAGGCCCATATATTCGCCCGCGTGAAAGCGCAGTTCGTAAATCCCGCTTTCCATCGCCTCCCCGTTAAGCAGCGGCTTATCGCAGCGGCCCTCATCGTTCGTGCGGATCGAGCCAATATGCTCCCGCCACTCGCCATCGAGGCGATAGAGATCGATGCGCAGGTTCGCGGCCGGCCGGCCGCTTGTCGTGTCCAGCACATGGGTCGTCAGGCGACCAGGATTTTCCCCCTGAGTTTGCATGCGTCTCGCTTCTCCAATTCAATCGCGATCCCGAGTATCCGGAGAGCAGGCCAACTTGTGTAGCGCGCTTGAACTTCGAGACTTTCAAAATTTTCCAGGGGAATTGGCCCCATTGTTTCTCGGTACGAATCCGCGCGAGGAAATCGCCTCCCATGGATTGAATTGGATCGAG
>JAPSJG010000586.1 GCA_031178305.1 Sinorhizobium sp. | reverse complement strand
GCCGGAGCTGGTTAAAACGCTTCCGCGCTGCCGGACGCAACTCCCTCACCGGCGAATTTCCGAAGGATCGAGAATGGCCCTTTCCATCGCCACATGGAACATCAACTCCGTACGCCTGCGCATGCCTCTGGTGGTGCGTTTCCTGGAAGAATGGCAGCCGGACATCCTGTGCCTGCAGGAGACCAAGTGCCCGAACGATCAATTCCCCTCGGCGCCGCTCAAGAACCTCGGCTACAGATATATCGAGATGCACGGGCAGAAGGGCTATCACGGCGTCGCCACTATATCGCGCCTGCCGCTGACCGAACTGACCGATCGCCGGGATTATTGCGGCATCGGCGATGCGCGCCACCTTTCCGTCGTCTTCGACGCCGCGGGCCGGCGAGTCCGGTTGCACAATTTCTATGTCCCGGCCGGCGGCGACGAGCCGGACCGCACGATCAATCCGAAGTTCGGCCACAAGCTCGATTTCGTCGAGGAGATGAAGCTCCTGCATGCCGAGGCCGAAGCGGGCATGTCGTCGATCCTCGTCGGCGATCTCAATATCGCGCCGCTCGAGCACGACGTCTGGTCGCATAAGCAGCTTCTGAAGATCGTCAGCCACACGCCGATCGAAACCGAGGGGCTGACCGCGGTGATGACCGGAGGTGCCTGGGTCGACCTGATGCGCCAGCACACGCCGGCGCCGGAAAAGCTCTATACCTGGTGGAGCTATCGGGCGAAGGATTGGGCGGCAGCCGACCGAGGCCGCCGGCTCGATCACATCTGGTCTTCCGCCGACCTTGCGCGCCAGCTCACGCGCGTCGATATCCTCAGGGAAGCGCGCGGCTGGGACCGCCCGTCGGATCACGTACCGGTGATCGCGCATTTCGTGATTTGAAGTGTCGCTCCCGGCAATCACCCCTCCCCACAAGGGAAAGGGGCAAGCTGCTCGCGGCGATCTCCTGCCATATCAACCCCTACAGCGCCGTGCGTCCTTCAGGACGCACAAAGGGCGCTGTAAGCCTTTGACTCTACGCATCGTGCTTTCCGAAAATCGATTCTGATTATCGGGCCGATGCGCTACGCGTCTGTTGCGAGGGGGCAGGTTTGCCGGATAGGGCGCGGCACCGTACGCCCCTCCCCCCTGTGGGGAGGGGTTGCGGAGGGGCTTACAAAGAAGGAATCCCCGCTCACGCAAAACGCCCGGCGAGCGCCTCGACACGGCGGATCATCGCCTGGAGATTCTCGCGGATGCGGGCTTCGACCAGAACGGTGACCTCCGGATATTCCTCGAGCATGCGGCGGAACAGCGGCCGGTTGATGCGGATCGCTTCGCTGTCCTCTTCGGCGGTCGCCGTGAACTTGCGTTCGACCATGGAGATGAGCGCCAGTTCCGAGAGCAGCGCGCCGCTGCCGGCGTTCCCGATCGGCTGCGGTTTTCCGGCTACGTCCGCCTTGGTCAGCGAAAAGCGTCCGGATGCGACGGCATAGGCGCAGTCGGCCGGCGCGCCTTCGCGGAAGAGCTCATGGC
>JAPSJG010000585.1 GCA_031178305.1 Sinorhizobium sp. | reverse complement strand
CAGGCGGTCTGGGCCGATCTCGACGTTCCGCAATGCGGCTACTGCCAATCCGGCCAGATCATGTCGGCGACGGACCTGCTGACGAACAACCGGAAACCCACAGATGCGGATATCGATGCGGCCATGTCCGGCAATCTCTGTCGGTGCGCCACCTATCACCGGATCCGCGCCGGTATCCACGAAGCCGCAAAGCGTCTGGAGGCGTAAGTCATGATTCCGAAACTGATGCAATCCCTCGGCATTCCCGCCGCACCAATCGAAACCTCCCGGCGCCAGTTCCTAATCGGCGCGCTTGCCGCCGGTACCGGCATCGCGGTCGGCTACCGCCTGCTTGCCGCCGCCCCGGCCGTTGCGGGGGAAGCCGCAGCGGGGAGCGGATCGCACGCCTTTTCCCCCTATGTGACGATCGACGGCGAGGGCAAGGTGACCGTCCTTTCGTCGCAGTTCGAGATGGGCCAGGGCTCCTATAACGGCATCGCCACGCTGGTGGCCGAGGAGCTCGATGCCGACTGGTCGACGATCGAGGTGAAGGGTGCTGCCGGCAACGTGCAGGCCTATGGCAATATCGCCTTTGGCGGCGCAATCCAGGGCACAGGCGGTTCGACCTCGATGTCCACCTCCTGGGAGCGCTATCGCAAGGCAGGTGCCGCGGCGCGCGCGATGCTCGTCGCCGCGGCCGCCGAAAAATGGGGCGTAGATGCTTCTGAGATCAGCGTCGAGAACGGTCGTCTCGCGCATCCCTCCGGCAAGAGTGGCGGCTTCGGCGACTTTGCCGCCAAGGCGGCAACCATGCCAGTGCCTGCGGACGTGCCGCTGAAACAGCCGGCCGAGTGGAAGCTGATCGGCAGTGACAAGCTGAAGCGTTTCGACAGCGCCCGCAAAACGAACGGGACGGAGCAATACACGGTCGACGTCAAGCTGCCCGGCATGCTGACGGCGGTGATGATCCATCCGCCTTTCTTCGGCGCGAAGGTGAAATCCTTCGATGCTTCGGCGGCAAAAGCTCTCAAGGGCGTGGTCGACGTCGTCGAGACTCCGCGCGGCATCGCCGTCATCGGCGAACATATGTGGGCCGCGATCAAGGGGCGCGAGGCGGTCACGGTCGAGTGGAGCGAGACGGCGGCTGAAAAGCGCGGCACGGACGAGCAGATGACGATGTATCGCGAGCTGGCCAAGAAGCCCCCGGTGGCCACAGCCCGCAAGGAGGGCGACACCGAGGCCGCTTTCGCGAGAGCCGCCAAGATTCTCGAGGCGAGCTTCGAATTCCCCTATCTCGCCCATGCGGCGATGGAGCCCCTGAATGCGGTCGCGCGCATGAACGAGGATGGCACGCTGGAGATTTGGGGCGGGCATCAATTCCCTGACATCTACCAGAGGCTCGCTGCGGAGATTGCAGGCATAGCTCCGGATAAAGTGCGCCTTAACGTCATGAAATCCGGCGGCAGTTTCGGCCGGCGGGCCGTGTCCGATGGCGATGTCGTCGTCGAGTCCGTCTATGCGGCCAAGGCCATCGGATTCCGCGC
>JAPSJG010000584.1 GCA_031178305.1 Sinorhizobium sp. | reverse complement strand
GGTCGTGAGAAAGGTGCAACGGTGCGCGCGGATACGAGCCTGAAGGCCGCGCGAAAGGCGCTGACCTTGCTGCAGCTTGGGCTAGTGGCGGCTATGGAAAAGGGAAGCGACGCAAACGCCGCGGTCAAAGCCCCAGACGCGCCTTCAACTCAGCGGCCTTTCGATCAACGATAATCGGCCAATTCTGTGCGGCGAGCCGGACAAAGCCGTCTGCCGGCTGTCCGTTTGCCCCATATTCTCGGTAGCCCGCATAGGAGGCGGTGTAGCCGAAATAAAGGGTGTCGCCGATGTCAGCCCCGGCGATGACCACTTCGATCTGCCCGAAATCAGGCGTGTAAGTGCCTCCCGCGACCGGCTTGGCGGCGCTGATTGCTGGCATGGAAGTCGAGGATGCGAGCAGTGACGCGCGCAGAAAACCGGTGTCCACCCGCATCCGGCCGCCCCGACGAACCGGCCTTTGCATTTCCTCTACGACCTCCTGCGTCGCCTCCTTGAAGATCGCTTCGACGGCACCCTCGACCTTGTCGGCCCATTGCGCGACAGCGGCGCTAAAGGAGAGTGTTGCCATCAGACGGCCTCTGCACGGTACCGGCGAACAACCCCGCCGATATGATCGACCTTGTATTCCAGGCGGCACCTGCAGCCGGAGATTTCCGAGATCGGCGCGCGCGGGTCGCCGGGGAACCGGAGCAACGCGCCGGATGGGCTCTGAAACACCTCATCCACGCCAACGCTTTTGCCGTTCAGAACACGATGTGTGTGCCGCACGCGGCTGTCGCCGGCCGACCGCCACACCTTCGTGACGTCCTGCGCCTGGACCTTGCCGGCCTCAATCTGCTGCCGTATCGCCTCGTCGCGGGCGGAACTGAGCGCCATCATGGTTTCGGTGCGCGCCAGCATCTCGCCGCGGAGCAGCAGGTTCTTGTCGCGCAGCCGGCCAATGATCTTGGTGAGGGCCTCGCCGGTCACCGGCTTGCCTGCTTTAATCGCGGCCATAATGGTCCGATCGAAGCGCCTGTCACGCGTCTTGAGCTCGAAATAACGCTGCATCAGGTCCGGGTCGCCGGAAGACAAATGAACGCTGGCACGTTCGATGAACTCGATCTGGTACCGCGTCAGGCCTATTACGCCGCCCTCTCGGCGGCCGGTGACGCGGCTCTGCCGGCCGACGACGTCGAGGGCCGTCGATCTCGGGTTGGCGCCTCTGGCAAGCCCTTGTTCCAGCGCCTGACGGATGCCCTCCCGCTGGTCATCGGTGATGTGTGTGACCATCGTCGACGACAGCTCTCGCAGGATCGCCTCGGCTCCCGGGTTGCGGACGCCGAAGCGCCAGATCACGCGATTGCCCTGCGGGTCCATGACCTTCGGCAGTTCACCGACGGCGTTGGTGCCGCCGGCGTTGAAAGCCTCCTGCAGTGCGATTTCGAGCGCGGAGAAAGCTTCCGGCTCGATCTGCATTGCCTCGACCGCTCCGTTGACGTCGCCGCGCTCAAGCCGCTCGATCACGCGCGCCAGCACGACCGACG
>JAPSJG010000208.1 GCA_031178305.1 Sinorhizobium sp. | reverse complement strand
GGATATAGAATTCCGTATGGTCGCCAAGCGCTATGGCAGCGTCACGGCCGTGTCGGGCATTGACCTCGCGGTCCCCAAGGGCGCTTTCGTCGCCCTGCTCGGGCCGTCCGGCTGCGGCAAGACCACCTGCCTGAGGATGATCGGCGGCTTCGAGCAGCCGAGCGAGGGGGCAGTCTATATCGGCGGCGAGGCGATGAACGGCGTGCCGGCTTATCGCCGACCCGTGAACATGGTGTTCCAGCACTATGCGCTGTTCCCGCATCTCGATGTCGAGCAGAACGTCGCCTACGGGCTGAAGCAGATGCGTCCGCGCATCGCGGCGGCCGAAATCGGCCGGCGAACGCAGGAAGCGCTGGAGATGGTGCGCCTCGGCGGCTTTGCCAAGCGCCGCATCCACGAAATGTCGGGCGGCCAGCAACAGCGCGTCGCCCTCGCACGCGCCATCGTCAATAAGCCCAAGGTGCTGCTTCTCGACGAACCGCTCGCCGCCCTCGACAAGAAACTGCGCACCGCCATGCAGATCGAGTTGCAGAGCTTGCAGCGCGAGCTCGGCATCACCTTCGTGCTCGTCACCCACGACCAGGAGGAGGCGCTGTCAATGAGCGACCTCGTCTGCGTCATGAACGCGGGCCGCATCGTTCAGGTCGGCACGCCCGAGGAGATTTACGACCGGCCGGCAAGTCTGTTCGTCGCCGATTTCGTCGGCAAGACCAACCGCATCGCCGCAACGATCGAAGCCGGCGCCGGTCCGATCCGGCTTGCCAACGGCGTGGGCCTGGCAAAACCCGCGCGCGTCAACGGGACCGTGGGCTCCGCCATGGTGGCGCTGCGCCCGGAAGCGATCTGCCTCGTCCGTGATGGAGCCTCCACGCTGCAGGGCACCGTGACCCACCGGATTTTCCTTGGTGCCTCCGTGGAATATTCGGTCGAGGTCGATGGCCTCGGCGACTTCCTGGTGACCGCCGACCGCCGCAGTATCGACGAAAGCGACCTCGCCGAACCGGGAGAAAGGATCGGCCTCAGCTTCGATCCCAACGCGATGCACGTCTTCCCGGCCTGATCCGGCCGGTTCTGCTGCCATCAACGCATGTCAAGGATAAGGGAACAGCGTCATGACAAAGTGGTACAGAGAAAATGCCCCTATTACTGCGGTGAAGCTCGCCGACGAATTGATGCGCCTGAAGCGCGGCTCGGTTACGCGCCGGCATTTCCTCGGCGTGACCGGCCTCGGCTTCGCCACGGCGGTTCTGGCGCGCCAGCCCGGCCTCTTCAATTCGACGGCCTTCGCCGGCGATCTCGGCAGCCAGATGTCGATTGCCACCTGGCCGAACTATCACGACCCCGCCACCTTCGAAGCCTTCACCGCCGCGACCGGCGTCGCCGTCGAAGTCAATGTGTTCGGCTCGAACGAGGAGATGCTCGCAAAGCTACAGGCGGGCGGCACCGGCTGGGATCTGTTCGTGCCCACCAATTATACGATCTCGACCTACGCCAAGCTCGGCTTGATCGATGAACTCGACATGTCTCAGCTGCCGAACTACGACCCCTCGACGCAGAACGCGCGTTTCACTCATGAGGGCATGGTCGACGGCAAGACCTATGCGGTCCCGAAGAACTGGGGAACGACCGGCATCGCGGTGAACTCGAGCAAGATCAAAGCCCCGGTATCCAGCTGGAAGGACTTCTTCGAGGTGGCGATGACCGAGGCCGACGGCCGCACTATGGTGCACGACTATCAATTGACCACCATCGGCAACGCCCTCGTCTCGCTCGGCTACTCGTTCAACTCGATCAAGTCGGACGAACTGGCCAAGGCCGAGGAACTGTTGATCCGGGTCAAACCGCACCTCTACGCGATTAACAGCGACTACCAGCCGGCAATGCGCGCAACCGATGCCTGGATGACCATGTGCTGGACCAATGACGGCGCTCAGCTCAACCGCGACATGCCGGAGATTGCGTATGTGCTCGGCAAGGACGGCGGCGAAATCTGGACGGACTTCTATGCCATCCCGAAGAGCGCGGCCAATAAGCCGGCCGGCTATGCGCTGCTCAACTACCTGATGGCGCCGGAAAATGCCGTCAAGGAGCACATCGCCAACGGCGCGCCGACGACCGACAGCCGCGTGCTGAAGCTGCTGCCGGAAGAGGTCACCTCCAACAAAATCGTCTATCCCGACGAGGCATCGCTGACGCCGCTCGAATTCGGCGCCGCCGTGACCTTGACCGATCCCGGCCGCGCCGAGTTGATGGCCCGCTTCAAGGCGGCTTGATCCGTGCCAACCGCAATCGGCCAGTTCCCTCTCGTCCGGCCGGCATTTCCGCCGTTTCCGGAAAGACCGGGTGGGAGGTCAAACCAGTATCAATCGCGGCGAGCCCCATGCGTGCAATGAACAGAAACAGGAACCTGGTGACGGCGGCGTTGGTCGCGCCGGCGGCCGCATGGCTCGTCGTCTTCCTCGTCCTGCCCTTTGTCGCCATGCTCGTCTTCGCCTTCGGCGAACGGGCGCCGGAGGGTGGCTATCAGCCGGCCTTCACCTTCGCCCAGTTCGCCAACCTGCCGACGCGAGCGACCGCCTTCTGGAACACGCTGATGCTGGCGCCTGCCGGCGCCCTGCTCTGCCTGCTGGTCGCCTATCCCACCGCCTACTATCTCGCGGTGAAGGCAAATCCGCGTTTTCGGCTCATCCTCGTCTCGCTCGTCGTCGTGCCGTTCTGGACGAGCCTGCTCGTGCGCACCTATGCCTGGATGTATATCCTAGGCTCGCGCGGCATTCCCAATCTCCTGTCGATGATCGGCATCGAGGACGTGCGCCTCCTGAACACGCCCGGCGCCGTGCTGCTCGGCATCGTCTATGGCTACCTGCCGCTGATGATCATGCCGATCTATGTGAGCCTCGAGAAACTGGACCGCAGGCTCCTGGAAGCATCCGCCGATCTCGGCGCGAAACCCGCTTCCACCTTCTTCGGCGTCACGCTGCCCTTGTCCTTGCCGGGCGTCATGACGGGGGTCGCGCTGGTCACGATCCTGCTCCTCGGCGAGTATCTGATCCCGCAGCTCCTCGGCGGCGGCAAGGTATTCTTCATCGGCAATGCCCTCGTCGATCTCTTCCTGCAATCGCGCAACTGGCCCTTTGGCTCGGCGATCGCCGTCACGCTCGTCGCCGTGGTGGTCGTAGTGCTGATGGTCGCCATGCGGATCGCCTGGAAGGTTGCAGGCACTCGACAGGTGGACCTCGTCTGATGCGCGCCTTCATCTCCTCCGTCTATCTGTTCCTCTACGCGCCGATTGCGCTCGTCGTGCTGTTCTCGTTCAATGCGGGCCGCAACGCGAGCGAGTTCTCCGGTTTTTCCACCGCGTGGTACGGCAAGGCGCTCGGCAACAGCTTTCTCGTCTCGGCGCTCCAGAACAGCCTTATGATTGCGTTCACCAGCGCGGCGCTCGCCGCGGTCTTCGGCACAATGGCGGCACTCGGCATGGAGCGGCTCGGGCCCCGTATGCGCGCGCTGTTCGATGCGCTCCTCGCAGCCGCAATCGTGGTGCCGGGCGTCGTCATCGGTATCGCCACGCTGGTCGCGCTCGTCGCCCTCTTTTCCTTCGTCAATCCGGCACTCGCGAGCCTTTGGCCGGGTGAGCGGCCGCCGCAACTCGGCCTGGGCTACGGCTCGATCATCGCGGCCCACGGGCTCTTCTCGATGGCCCTCGTCACCATGATCGTCAAGGCACGCATTGCCAGCCTCGGGCGCGACATCGTGGAAGCGTCGAGCGATCTCTACGCGACACCGCTGACCACCTTCCGCCTGATCGTGTTGCCGCAGATCCTGCCGTCGATCCTCGCCGGCTTCCTGCTCGCCTTCACCTTTTCCTTCGATGACTTCATCATCGCCTTTTTCGTTGCGGGTTCGAAAACGACGCTGCCGATCTACGTCTTCGCCTCGATCCGTCGCGGCGTGACTCCGGAGATCAACGCGATCGCGACGATGGTGCTCGCCGCTTCGCTTGCCCTGATCCTCAGCGCCCGCCTGCTGATCCGCGAAAAGAAAAGTAAATCCGGGGAGTGAAACCATGATCCTGAAAGACCGGGTCGCGATCGTGACCGGAGCCGGCTCCGGCATCGGCCGGGCGGGCGCCTCCATCATGGCGCGGGAGGGCGCCCATGTCGTCGTTATCGACCGCAGCCCGGGAGCCGCGGAAGCGACGGTAGTCTCGATCGCCGCGGCGGGCGGAAGCGCGGAAGCGCTCGCCATCGACGTCACCGACGACGCTTCGCTTTCGGCCGGCATCGCCCGCGTGCTCGACCGCCACGGCCGCATCGACATCCTGCACAACCATGCAGGTGCGCAGGTCGCGGGCGACCTGGAACAGGTCGACGTCGAGGGCTTCGACCGGTCCTGGAAGCTGAATGTGCGCGCCCATTTCATGGCAGCGCGCTTCGTCATGCCGTCGATGAAGGCGGCCGGCCGTGGCGTGATCCTCAACACCTCGTCGTCGTCCGGCGTGCTCTATGATCGCGAGATGATAGCCTATACGACGACGAAGCACGCGGTGATCGCCATGACGCGGCAGATGGCCGGAGACTACGCGAAATTCGGCGTGCGGGTGAATGCGCTTTGCCCGGGATGGGTGGACACGCCCTTCAACGAACCTTTCATCAGGCAGATGGGCGGTTGCGACGCGATCGAAGCCTATATTCGGGAGAAGGTGCCGCTCGGCCGCTGGGCGAGCGTAGAGGAAATCGCAGAACCGATCCTCTTTCTCGTCTCGGACCGATCGTCCTACATGACCGGGCAGATCCTCGTGGTCGATGGCGGTGAGACGGTGGTCTGAGACTGAATCAGCGCCCAACCCAGCCGGCAACCGCAAGCCCCTGTTTCGACTCGAACAAGATGCCGCGTTGAACCGGCGTCTGAAGTGCTTGATTCACTCCATGAGCTTCAGCCGCCGGCGCGTCTCGCTGGGGCTTTCCCGGTAGTGGGCGCGGTAGCTGCGCGAGAAGGAAGAAGCCGAGTTGAAGCCGGAAATCGCCGCGATGTCGGCGAACTCCATTCGCGTCTCGATCACCTTGCGTCGCGCGGCATTGAGTCTCAGCGCCAGATAATGCTCATGCGGCGCCACGCCCATCGTGGCCCTGAAAAGGTCCTGCAAATGTCGTGCGCTGACGCCGATCCGGCGGGCCAGCCGGGCAAGCGTCAGCGGCGCCTCGACGGTTTCTTCCATCAGCTTGATCGCGGCGCCGACACGGGCGTCGACGATGCGCATATTGCCGATCGCCGGCACCTGCAGGAGGTCGCCGCGCGTGCGCTCCTGCTCATAGATGAAGAGCCGTGAGACTTCGAGCGCCAGCGAATAGCCGTGCGCCCGGCGTATCAGTTCCAGCATGAGGTCGAGCGTCGGCAACGACCCGCCCGTGGTGATGCGCTTGCCGTCGATGACGAAGCGCTCGCGCACCATCGTGACCTGCGGATAGGCGGCGGCAAAATCTTCGAAATCCTCCCAATGGGTGGTGGCGGAAAAATTGTCGAGCAGGCTCGTCTCAGCAAGCAGCCACGATCCGGATTCGATCCCGGCCACAAGCTCGCGGTGGCGCGCCGTCTGCGAAAGCAGCATCTTGAGCTGCGAGGTGGCACTGCGCTGCCAGTTATAGCTCGAAAGCACGAACAGCGGCGCGGTCTCGCGCAGCGGCCGGAAAGGACCCGTTACCGGGATCGGAATGCCGCTCTTCGTCTCGATCGCCTCGCCGTCCGGGCTGAACATTGTCCAGGTGTAAAGCGAGCGTCCGGCAATGCGGTTGGCAGCGCGTAGCGGCTCCACGACCGAAGCGACGAGAATGAGATTGGTCTCCGGCAGGACCAGCAGCTCGAGATGCTGCGCCTGCGAAGCAGCGGCCTCCATGCGAAAACTTCCTCCCTCTGTTTCTGTGAATGTATAGGATTGTTCCGATCCTGCAAAGCAGCGCGGCCATTTCTGGCTCGTAATGGAGCCAACGAAAAGGGGAAACAGCCATGCCGCTCAGCATGAATCGCGAGGTCTTCATCACCTGCGCCGTCACCGGTGCCGGCGACACCGTCTCCAAATCGAGCCATGTCCCGGTCACCCCCAAACAGATCGCCGAAGCCGCGATCGAAGCCGCCAAGGCGGGTGCGGCAATCGCCCATTGCCACGTCCGCGACCCGGAGACCGGTGCGCCGGCCCGCCGCCTCGACCTCTACAGAGAGGTGACCGACCGAATCCGCTCCGCCGACGTCGACGTGGTCCTCAACCTGACCGCCGGCATGGGCGGCGACCTCGTTTTCGGCAATGTCGAGAGCCCCTTTCCGGTGGACGCGCAAGGCACCGACATGGCCGGCGCCACCGAGCGCGTCGCCCACGTCGCCGAATGCCTGCCGGAGATATGCACGCTGGATTGCGGCACCATGAACTTCTCGCTCGGCGACTATGTCATGACCAACACGCCCTCAATGCTGCGCGAAATGGCGCGCCAGATGACCGCGCTTGGCGTTCGCCCGGAGATCGAGGCTTTCGACACCGGCCATCTCTGGTTTGCAAAGCAGCTCGTCGAGGAAGGCCTGATCGAAGATCCGGTGCTGATCCAGCTCTGCATGGGCATCCCGTGGGGTGCGCCTGACGATCTCAACACCTTCATGGCGATGGTCAACAACGTGCCTTCGAGCTGGACCTTCTCGGCCTTCTCGATCGGCCGCAACGCCATGGCCTATCCGGCGGCGGCAATCCTCGCCGGCGGCAATGTCCGCGTCGGACTCGAGGACAATCTCTATGTCGGCAAGGGCCAGCTCGCGACGAACGGCCAGCTCGTCGAGAAGGCGGTCTCTGTGGTCGAGGGCATGGGCGCTAGGATCATCGGACCGGAAGAGGTTCGCGAGAAGCTGAAGCTGACGAAGAGGTAAGGCAAA
>JAPSJG010000207.1 GCA_031178305.1 Sinorhizobium sp. | reverse complement strand
CCTGCTCGAATTCCTCAAACACGCGTTCCACTTCGTCGGCCGACATGCCAGGACCGCTGTCGTCGATCCGGATGCGCACCGCACCTTCGACGATATCTGCGGAGACGAGAACCCCACCGGTTTCGGTGAATTTGACGGCGTTGCCGATGACATTGAATAGCACCTGCCGCAAGCGTGCCGCATCGAAGACCATCAACCCGGGTACGCTCGCTGCGACGGTCGCGCCAATTTCGATTCCCTTTTCATGGGCCCGGTGCGACAACAGTTCCACCACGTTTTCGATGACGAGGCGAAGATCCTGACGGGAGGGGTGTAGCTGAAACCGTCCGGCAGAAAGAGACGAAAAGTCGATCAAGTCTTCGACCAATTGAACCAGCGCGTGGCCGGACTGCTGCATATCGGCGAGGTAATTCCTCTGCTCGGCGGATAGCTCCGTCTGGCCGAGCAGGTGGCTCATGCCGAGGATGCCAGAAAGAGGCGTGCGGATCTCGTGCGTCACGGTGGCAAGCAGCCGAGACTTCGCCTGGCTCGCCTCTTCGGCGCGACGGCGCGCCTCCTCCCTTTCGCGCGCGGCTCGCGCCTCTTCGGTCACGTCGCGGGCGATGCTGTGGCGCACCAGCCGGCCGGTGGCCGGCTGGCGGACGATGACGTCGTGCCAGTCGTAAAGACGCTCTCCCTCCGCCGTCGTCAATCGTGCGAGATAGTGGTCGGGATCGGGCCTCGGCTCAAAGGCCAGTCCCAGGGAAACGCAGGTAAGACCCTTTACTTCCGCGCGGGCCACTACCCGGTGGAAAACGGCGTTCGCCTGAATAATCCTGCCATCGAGGTGCCGGACGATAGCGATGTCGCCGAGTGCATCGTGAATGGTCGATAGCAAGGCAGAGGTTTCCGGCTCTCCCAGCCTGCCTATGTCATCTCCTCCCGCCACTTCCCAGCGGGTCTCGGCATCGCCGGAGAGCAGCAGAAAGGCGCCGGAAAGACCGCCGATGGCGGCGACAGCCGGCAGCAGGTGGAGATTGGCCCCGAAGCCTACGGCAAGTACGACAAGGGCGGCCAGAGCGCCCGCGCAGGCTGAGAGAATGCGCAGGATTGACCGCGTACCGCCATGCCCGGTCGGGGCCTGGTTCCGCTGTTCAAATCGTGATGGCTTGCTCATGATTTCAACCTAGCATGGCAAGCCTTCCGAATGCCTTCAGCGGACCTCTAAAGTTTTAGCGAACGGCCCCGTTTCGACTGCAGCAATTCGTCAAGGATGATTGCGCCGGCGCCCATGGTAATGAAGCTATCGGCAAGGTTGAAAACGGCGAAAGACCACGTTGCCGTATGAAAGAGGACATAATCGATGACATAGCCGAAGAGCAGCCGGTCGACGAGATTGCCGAGCGCGCCGGCGATGATCATCGCGTAGCCGAGATGGGCGAACAAGCGGTCCTTCGGCGTGCGGCGCCAAAGCCAAAGCACGAAGGCGACGACCGCAAGCCGCATGCTGACGATGAACCAGCCCTCCATGCCGGAAAGCATGGAAAAGGCGACGCCGTAATTGTAGGTGCGGTAGAGCGCGAGCATCGGCATGACCGGCACCGCCTGCTGAAAGGGCAGGAAGGCCTCGACGAGATATTTTATGAACTGATCGGCGGCGATCGCGACGACAATGAAAAGCGCGATCGGCAAGGGCCGGGAAAACAGGGTCTGGCGCGCGCTCATCAGCCGGCATCCAGTGTTAGCAGATGGCGGCGCGCCTCGAACAGCATGATGCCTGTGGCAATGGCGAGATTGAGCGAATCCGCCCGCCCTGACTGCGGGATCCGGGCGAGCGCACCGGCCTCGCGGGCAAGCTCCACCGGCAGACCGGCCTGCTCATTGCCCATCAGCAGCACTACCGGCTTCGAGCGATAGTCGACGGTGCGGTAATCGACCGACCCCGCGAGATGCGTCGCAACGACCCTGACGCCCGCCGATTTCTGCCACTTGATGAAATCCTCGGCGCTTGCCCGCGCAATCGGCACGGCAAAAACTGAACCCATCGTGGCACGCACCGTCTCGAGCGAATAGGGGTCGGTGGCGTCGCCGAGCAGGATCACGCCGGAGGCGCCGGCGGCATCGGCGGTGCGGATGATTGTGCCGAGATTACCCGGATCGCGCACGCGGTCGAGAGCCACATAGGTCTCGCCTTCCTGCGGGTGAATGTCCTTGAGCGCCCGGTAGCGCTGTTCGAAGATGCCGACGACCATCTGCGGATTGTCGCGCCGGGTGATCGTGGAGATCACCTTTTCACTGACCTCGAGGACGAGCGCGCCCTTCGCAATTGTCCTCGCCGCGACCTCGTCGACCTGAGGCTTGCCTTTGGCGGCCTTGGCATAGACGAGCGTCCTGATCTTCCAGCCGAGGTCGAGCGCGTCGATCACCAGCTTCAGCCCTTCCGCCATGAAGGAATGCGTTTCGTCGCGATGCTTCTTCTGGGAAAGCGCGCGGATTTCCTTGATGATCGGATTGGCGAGGCTGGTGACCTCCTTCACTTGGCCAACTCGCGAGATGCCGTGATCGCTTCTTTCTGTGTTCATTTGGGTACCCAGCGGCTGAAGAGCGAGGTGGAGAGCGCCCTGCCGGGACTTAAGCCGTCGAGCCCGCCCTCGCGGATGATGAGTTCGCCCGATTCCACCCGGCCACCGCGGCCGCGCATCGTCTCGCGCAATAATTCATGGATCGAATAGAAACTGGCCCGAATGGAATAGGCCGTCAGCACCAGTCCGCAAGCCTGAGGCGAAAGGATTTCCCGGCAGGTGTCCAGCATGGCCGGCAGGTGCTCGAAGAGCTGCCAAACCTCGCCATTCGGGCCGCGGCCGAACTTGGGCGGATCGGTGAGGATGATGTCGTAACGGCTGCCGCGCCGTTCCTCGCGCTGGATGAATTTCATCGCGTCGTCACAGATCCAGCGGATCGGCAGCTTCTCGGCGCGCGCCAGGGCCTGGTTCTCGCGCGCCCAGCCGATCGCTTTCTTGGAAGCGTCGACATGAGTGATCTCCGCGCCCGCCTTGGCGGCAATCAGCGAGGCGACGCCGGTATAGCCAAAGAGATTGAGGATTTTCAGCGGCCGGCCGGCCGCTGAAATATGGTCCCTCATCCAAGACCAATGGGCAAGCTGTTCCGGAAAGACGCCGACATGCCGGAAAGAAGTGAAGCGGCCGAGGAAATCGGTGTCGAGAAGCTGCATCGGCCAGGTTTCGCCGAGCACCTCGCGGGGAAAGCGCCAGCGGCCCATGCCGTCCTCGTCGGTGTCGCCGGTGAAGATCGCATCGGCCTCGTCCCAGACGGCCGCCGACAACGTCTTCGGCCAGAGCGCCTGAGCTTCTGGCCGGACGATGCGATAGGGGCCGTATTGCTCGAGCTTCTCGCCATTGCCGCTGTCGATCAGGCGGTAGCCGGCGGCCGTTGCCGTTTCAAGGATGAGCGGCACCGTTTCAGCCGGCTTCTCACCGCTTCTCAGCGTCAGAACGCGGGCGGGCGCCGCCTCCTGTGCAGGAAGGCGCGGGGCCTTCTCCGGCTTCGCCTTTGGTGGCGGGCCGCCTTTCCCTCGCCCGACGCCTTTTGCCGGCCGCTGCAATGGCTCGCGACGACCACCGCGCGCCTCCGCCCCCCGGCCCTTTGCCGCGGTGACCGAGGCATTCTTCGACCGCCGATCCTTTTCTTTCACGCGCTTGCCCTTGGACTTCGCTCAAAATCATTGCCGGCGCGTCCGCTTTTCCGACGCGACATGCTCGGTCTCGTGCAATAGCACCGCGAATGCATCTGGCAAAGCCGTTTCCGATTTGCAAAGATCGCCGGGAGCGGGAAACGCTATTGCATGTCTCCCTAAGGACAAAGACATGCAGCAATTCAAAGTCGACGGCGACCTTTGCGCGTCCGATAAGACGCGCGCCGCTGTAGAATGCGCAACCTGCGCCTTGACCTTTTGGAGCAGACGGGAGGAGATGCTCATGGAGATGACCGGGGAGGAACGCATCGCGGTCCGCCGCAACGCCGTGTGGCAATGCCTGAACGACCCGGAGATCCTGAAGCAGTGCATTCCCGGCTGCCAGTCTCTCGAAATGAAATCGCCGACGGAACTCGCCGCCGTCGTCAAGGTCAAAATCGGTCCCGTTTCGGCGACTTTCATCGGCAATGTCACCCTCTCCAATCTGAGCCCGCCCGACAGCTACACGATCTCCGGTGAGGGCAAAGGCGGCATTGCCGGTTTTGCAAAAGGAAGCGCGGATGTGACGCTTGACGAGGAGAACGACGAGACGGTACTGCGTTATGGCGTCAAGGCGGAGGTCGGCGGCAAAATCGCGCAACTCGGTTCGCGCCTCATCGACTCCGCGGCCCGGAAGCTTGCGCAGCAATTCTTTGCGAACTTCAACCTGGCGGTCAGCGGCGAGGCGGAAGCGGCAAGCTGAAGCACAACGGCCGAGGCGGGCAGTCAGCTCAATTCTGCGGTGCAGGCAGGCTGTTCTGCGCCAGTCTTTCGGCTTCGCTCCGCTGCTTTTCGGCCTCTCTATGCCATTTCAGCGCCTCATCGGCCTCGTTACGCGCACGGCGACGGTATTTCCCCTGGGCGAACCACGTGATGGCGGCGCCGAGGACCAGGCCCACGATTACGGCGAGGAACAGGAAAACGAAAAAGGGAGCCGAGACGGAAAGCACGCTGTCATCCGTATTGAACGGATTGAGCGCCAGGGTCACGGTCTGGCGGTTGGCGACGCTCAGGAGTACGAGAACGACGCCCAAGGGCACGAACACGACGATGTTGACTATTCTTCTAAGCATTCACCCGCTCCGGTTCGATCCTGTCAGTTAGGCGGGAATGCGCGTTCAACTTTCGTCCTTGCCGTTCATCCCGGGATTGAGCCGCTCGCGCAGTTCCTTGCCGGTCTTGAAGAAAGGCACCCATTTCTCCTCGACGAAAACCGCATCGCCCGTTCGCGGGTTGCGGCCAGAACGCGAAGGCCTGTTCTTCACCGAGAAGGCGCCGAAGCCACGCAACTCGACCCGGTTTCCGGCGGCAAGCGCATCGGTGATCTCATCGAGAACCGCATTGACGATATTTTCTACGTCGCGGTGGTAGAGATGCGGATTGCGCGCGGCCACAATCTGCACCAGTTCTGACTTGATCACTGTCGCCCCCTTGGTCTTTTACTTATTCTCTCTGGTTCGTGACGTTCCGAAGGCACGGCGACGATCAGCCTGCATCCGGGCCCGTCACGCAGGCCAGCGAATTTCGCCTTCCTCATTGGCCCTCAACCTGCCAAACCGAGACAAGACCGTCAAGAAACAACTTGTCTCCGCCTATTTTTTCGAGGCCGTTGACCGCCGGAAAAGCCTCATATCCCAACAACTTGAGTCCATCGGCGACGAGTCCGGCGAGCCCGAAGGACAAGGCGCCGCGCGGCGCCCGCCAATCGACGACGGGGAGGCTCTTAGGCACTTTGCGCTCGGCCAGGAACGCCCTGATCTCCTCATCGCCGCCGATCTCGTCGACGAGCCGGCTCGCAAGCGCCTGCCGACCGGTGAAGATGCGCCCGTCGGCGAGCGCGAGCGCCTGCGGTCGCGGCAGCTTGCGCCGTTCGGCCACCAGGTCGACGAACCAGTCATAGCTGTCGTTGATCATCGCCTGGATCATCGCCCGCGCCTCTTCGCTGGGCGGATGAAACGGCGACGGCTCGGCCTTGAGCGGCCGCGATTTGATCGATTCAAGCGACACGCCGAGCTTGTCCATCAGTTGCTTGATCTGCGGGTATTGAAAGATGACGCCGATCGAGCCGGTGATCGACGTCTCGCCGGCGACGATGCGATCGCCGGCAAGGGCGATCATGTAGCCGGCAGAGGCGGCGAGCGTCCTGACGTCCGCGACCACGGGCTTGTTGGCGGCGACGTTGCGGATCGCCCTGTAAACAACTTCGCCACCATAGGTCGTGCCGCCCGGCGAGGATATCGTCACGATCAGCGCCTTGGCGGATTTGCTGGCGGCGATCGTTTCCAGTCGCTCGACGAGTTCCCTGTCGTCCTGGATGATGCCGGAGACGGTGACGCGCGCGATGTGGTCGCGGGTGCGGCCCGTCGCCTCGCCTAAACCCGAGTAGGCAAACAGCGAGAAGCCGGCAAGGAGAAGGATGAGGGCTGTCGCCCATCGCCAGAAGCTCAGCTTCCGGCGCAGGCGGCGGCGATCGGCGATGGCGTGTTCTTCCATGATTATCTCCCGATTTCTTCGGCGGGGTTCTGTCAGTTTCCGAGGGAACATGCTATCTGCGCGAGCCGTGGCAGGCAGATAGCGGCGGTTCAACGGCGGTTTTGCGCCGCGCCCGACGCTTTCGCCCCTCAAGTTTTTGGCCCTTCCATTGCCGGATGGCAACAAAATAACCATATTCGCCGTGACTTACGCCATTGTATTAAAATGCGGGTCACTCGGAATTGCCGACACCCGACGGATCTTGACAGGCTTTTCATGCTGAACGAAGCGCGATTTCCCGGAATCTTCAACGATTCGGGCGCAAGCTCGGCCGACGCCTATGCCTCGGCCGCGCGACATTCGGCGCGCGTCAGGCGGTTGAAAATCGTCCTGCCGCTCGCGGCCGGTGCTATCGCGCTGATCTTTCTCGCGGTTTCGTTCGTGCGCGCATTCCTGCCCGAAGAATTGGAACTTGAGACCGCGACGATCGAAAACGGCAAGATCGTCATGCAGAATCCGGCGATCTCCGGCCGCAACAAGCAGAACATCAGCTATTCGATGAAAGCTCTGCGCGCGCTTCAGGACATCGCGAACCCGGACCTGATCACGCTCGAGAAGATTCATGCCGAGATGCCGGTCAACGACACGCTGATTGCCACGGTGGATGCCGTAAGCGGTATTTACGACCGTGGCGCGAACACGCTCGATATGAACGCGCCGT
>JAPSJG010000583.1 GCA_031178305.1 Sinorhizobium sp. | reverse complement strand
ATGGATGACATTGCGGCCGCGGCGAGAGTAAGCGTGCGGACCCTTCAGCAGGGCTTCAGGCGATTTCGAATGACCACGCCGATGGCCTACCTGCATGAAATCAGGCTCACAGCCGCCCATCAGGACCTGATGAACGCAAATGAGGTGCAAAGCGTCGCCGACGTCGCGCTGAAGTGGGGCTTCACCCATCTCGGTCGGTTCGCCTCCGATTACAAGAAGCGCTTCGGCGTTTTGCCCTCGCAAACCTTGCGAGGCGGCAGGGGCCCGGAAGAGGGGCTGTGAGGCCTCGTCCTGAACGTCGGCTCGCGGATGTCGTGCCTGTTACCCAAGGAACCCGCCGCAACGGCAAACGGCCCTAAACAGGGACGGCGCCGTGCTGGCGTGCAAGAAATAACGCGACGAGACAGCAATGATGACGCCCGAACGATTTACCGAATGTCTCGCCAGTTTGAGGTGGACGACGATCGATCTCACATCAGCGCTGCAATGCCAGCTCTCGTGGATTGAGGCGATGGAGAGCGGCGACGCCGAGATCCCGGACGATTTGGCTTCCTGGCTCGAGCGGCTTTCCGCATGCCACGAGGCTGCAGGCATCCCCACATGCTACCGCGATGCGCAGGCATGAAGCTCTGTTAGCCGCTGACCGTCGCAGTTGAAAAAGCGCCGTTTCTCGCGAGGCGCCGTCAGCCACACCTGCGAACCCGGCGCAATGTCGCTCTCCCGCACTTCCACGACGACGCTCTGCCCATCGCCAAGCCTGCAGTAGACGTAGCGCGTTCCGCCGAGATATTCGGTGAACTCCACCGTCGCCGCCACGGCATCGGGTCCGTCGGCGACGATCCTGATATGCTCGGGCCGCATGCCGAAGATGACTTTGTCGCCGGTTCCAGGCCTGTCCAGGCACGCCTCCATCTCGCCGCCGGCAACCCGGACTTTGCTGCCGCGCGCCCATTCTGCATCGAGCAGGTTCATGCGCGGCGAGCCGATGAAGCCGGCGACGAAGGTATTGACCGGATTTTCGTAGACCTCGCGCGGCGATCCGGTCTGCTCGATCCGCCCGTCACGCAAGATGACGATCTGGTCGGCGAGCGTCATGGCCTCGGTCTGATCGTGGGTGACATAGATCATCGTGTTGCCGAGTTCCCGGTGCAGGCGCGCGATCTCGACACGCATCGACACGCGCAGTTCGGCGTCGAGATTGGAGAGAGGCTCGTCGAAGAGGAAGACGTCCGGCTCGCGCACGATAGCCCGGCCGATCGCCACCCGCTGGCGCTGGCCGCCGGACAATTGACCCGGCCGCCTGTCGAGCAGGTGATCGATCTTGAGGATTTCGGCGGCCCGCTTCACCCGCCCATCGATTTCCACTTTGCCCGTTCGCGCCATCTTCAAACCGAAAGCGAGATTGTCGCGCACGCTCATATGCGGGTAGAGCGCGTAGGACTGGAAAACCATGGCGATGCCGCGCTCGGACGGGTCAAGGTCGGTCACGTCGCGACCTTTGATCTCGATCTCCCCGTCCGTCACCTCCTCGAG
>JAPSJG010000206.1 GCA_031178305.1 Sinorhizobium sp. | reverse complement strand
AGCTCGGAGAAAAGGAGATCAAGGCGGCCTTCGACACGAGCTTCGGGGCGGGCGCGGGCGACCGCGTGCGTATGCGCTGCCAGACGGTTGCCGGGCGAAGCGTGATCACAGGGCTCACCATCGGGCTTTCCGGCGACTTGGCTGGAAAGGCGGATCTGAAAAGTCTGATCGAGGCGGCGGGCACGACCGAGTTCAAATGCTCGAGCGGGATCGTGGACGCGGCGGGGAAAGGCTGATCGGAAACGCCCCTCCGCAAGGGAAGGATCGGCGTGGGCAAAGCCTTTGGCGGATTGCCCCGCCGTCATAATTCGCCTACATAGCGGGCAAATTTCCCCTTCCGATGCGGAGCATTGCTTTATGGCACGTCAGTTCATCTATCACATGGCCGGGCTCAACAAGGCCTATGGCAACAAGAAGGTCCTGGAAAACATCCATCTCTCCTTCTATCCGGACGCCAAGATCGGCATTCTCGGGCCGAACGGCGCCGGTAAGTCGACCGTTCTGAGGATCATGGCCGGGCTCGACCATGAATATACCGGCGAGGCCTGGGTCGCCGAGGGGGCAACCGTCGGCTTCCTGCCGCAGGAGCCGCAGCTCAACCCCGCAAAGACGGTGGTAGGAAATGTCATGGAGGGTGTTGCCGCCAAGCAGGCGATCCTCGACCGCTACAACGAGCTGATGATGAACTATTCCGACGAGACGGCGGAAGAGGGGGCAAAGCTCCAGGACGTCATCGACAGCCAGAACCTCTGGGATCTGGAAAGCCAGGTGGAGATGGCGATGGATGCGCTGCGCTGCCCACCGGGCGACGCAGACGTCAACAACCTTTCGGGCGGTGAGAAGCGCCGCGTCGCGCTCTGCAAGCTGCTGCTTTCGCAGCCGGACCTGCTGCTGCTCGACGAGCCGACCAACCATCTCGACGCCGAGACTATCGCCTGGCTCGAAAAGCACCTGCGCGAATACCCGGGCGCCGTGCTGATGGTCACGCACGACCGCTACTTCCTCGATAACGTCACCGGCTGGATCCTCGAGCTCGATCGCGGCCGCGGCATCCCCTATGAGGGTAACTATTCCGCCTATCTCGAGGCCAAGGCAAAGCGCATGACGCAGGAGGGCCGCGAGGAGGCCGCCCGCCAGAAGGCAATCAGCCGCGAGCAGGAATGGATCGCCTCGAGCCCGAAGGCCCGTCAAGCGAAGTCAAAGGCCCGTTTCCGCGCCTATGACGAGCTCGTCAAAGCGGCCGCCGAACGCCGCCCCGGCGACGCGCAGATCATCATTCCGGTCGGCGAACGGCTTGGCCAGGTTGTCATTGAGGCGGACAATATTTCCAAGGGCTATGGCGATCAGCTCCTGATCGAAGGCCTGAGCTTCAAGCTGCCGCCCGGCGGCATCGTCGGCGTCATCGGCCCGAACGGCGCCGGTAAGACGACGCTCTTCCGCATGATCACCGGCCAGGAACAGCCGGACGAGGGCTCCTTCCGTATAGGAGACAGCGTGCAGCTCGCCTATGTCGACCAGAGCCGCGACGCGCTCGACCCGAACAAGACGGTCTGGGAAGAGATCTCCGGCGGCAGCGACATCATCAAGCTCGGCAAGCATGAGGTCAATTCGCGCGCCTATTGCTCGTCCTTCAACTTCAAGGGCGGCGACCAGCAGCAGAAGGTCGGCACGCTCTCCGGCGGACAACGCAACCGCGTTCACCTCGCCAAGATGCTGAAATCCGGCGGCAACGTCGTACTGCTCGACGAGCCGACCAACGACCTGGATACGGAGACGCTCGCTGCGCTCGAGGACGCTCTCGAAAACTTCGCCGGCTGCGCGGTCATCATCAGCCACGATCGCATGTTCCTCGACCGCCTGGCCACCCACATCCTCGCTTTCGAGGGCGACAGCCACGTCGAATGGTTCGAGGGCAACTTCGAGGATTACGAGAAGGACAAGATCCGCCGCCTGGGGCCGGACTCGGTCAATCCGAGACGCGTGACCTACAAACGCCTGACACGTTAAGGCAGTCGCCTGAGCGGCCGCGGAGCAGTCGACTCCCGCCGCAGGCGGCGCTACTGCATGTCTCTTTAAATCGACCTCGATTTAAGGACAAAGACATGCAGCGATTTGAAAGTGCTACAGCGACTTTGCGCGTCTGGTAAGACGCGCGGCGCTGGAGGGCTGTCGTTCGGCAGATCTCACGTGCGAAGGCGGTGACCACCTGTGGCCACATCGAAGCGCACCAGGGACGGGCGCCGCCTTGGCCCGGACGTCCCCACGTCATGATCCTGTGCTTGTCACAGGAATCCTGTGCGCCCAAGTCCGTGTGCGCCCAAGTCCGTGGGCGCCCAAGTCCCTGGGCGCGGAAGATGCTCTTCCTGACATGCAGCAAATCAAAGTGCTACAGCGACCTTTGCGCGTCTGATAAGACGCGCGGCGCTGTAGTCATACCCGGCGCGCACGCGCGTGGCTGGATCGCTGTGACGAGGACGGGGATGAGAGCAGGGGGAAGGCGGCTGCCGTGGGGATACACATGGGGGCGATTGCCGCTCGGCACGGCGTTATGCGAGATCGGTGGCGGCTCGTTGCCGCTTTGAAAAGCCGGCCGGGTGGGCGGCGCGGGGCGCCCTCCGGATCGCCATCCGCAAGCCCGCCTGTCTGCCAACGCCATTACATCGCCCTTCCGCGCAAATTCGCTTGCGCGCCACCAGCAATTTACATAAAGATATCTTTATGTGTTGATGAGGGCTGCGATGGTTGATCGGGAAACGCTTGGCTTGGATGCATTGGTCGACGTCTTGAAGGCGGCGGGCGAGCCGACGCGGATGCGGCTTCTGGCGCTACTCGCCGCCGGCGACCTGACCGTCACCGATCTCACCGAAATCCTTGGCCAGTCCCAGCCACGCATTTCCCGGCACCTGAAGCTCTTGGCCGAGGTCGCGCTGATCGACCGCTACCAGGAGGGCGCCTGGGCCTATTTTCGGCTGCGGCAGGAGGGCGGGCGCGTGGCGCTGGTGCGCGAGCTGCTCGCCGCCGCCGCCCCCGACGATGCCATACTTGCCAGGGACGCGATGCGACTTTCGACCTTGAAGAAGGCGCGCGCCGAGAAGGCCCAGGCCTATTTCAGCCGCAATGCGGCGGAATGGGACGAGCTCAGGCGCCTGCATGTGAGCGAGGGCGATGTCGAGGCGGCGCTGAAGGCTATGGTGGGGGAGGAGCCGGTCGACACACTGCTCGATCTCGGCACCGGCACCGGCCGCATCCTGCAGCTATTCGAGGGCATCTACAGGCGCGGCATCGGCGTTGACGCGAGCCGCGACATGCTGGCGGTGGCGCGTTCGAACCTCGACAAGGCCGGTATCACCAAGGCGTCGATTCGCCATGGCGACATCTTCAACCTGCCGCTCGACGGCCAATCCTTCGATCTCGTGACGGTCCACCAGGTTCTGCATTATCTGGACGAGCCGGAGGCGGCAATCGCGGAAGCCGCGCGCATGCTTGCGCCGGGCGGTCGGCTGGTGATCATCGACTTCGCCCCGCATGGACTCGAATATTTGCGCGACGAACATGCGCATGCGCGTCTCGGCTTCTCGCATCAGATGATGGAGGATTGGCTGCAGAAGGCCGGGCTTGCGCTCGAGAAGACGACTGACCTCGCGCCGGAAGGCGCTGACGAAGGAAAATTGACGGTCACGATCTGGTTGGCGCGCGATGAGCGCGCCGCCAGCAGCATCAGCGATATGCCGCGCCAGCGTCTCCAGGTGGGGGGAGTTTGAGAATGAATGCACGGACGCTTTACCCCGCCGAACGCGGTACCCTCAGGCTCTCCTTCGAATATTTCCCACCGAAGAACGAAGAGATGGAGAAACAGCTCTTCCGGACGGTGGCGGATCTCTCCACCTTCAGGCCGGCTTTCCAGACCGTCACCTACGGCGCCGGCGGGTCGACCAAGGCCCGCTCGCTGACGACCGTCAAGCGCATGATCGGCGAGATGGGACTTGTGAACACGGCCGCACACTTGACCTGTGTCGGCGCGCCCAAGGCCGAAGTCGATGCCGTGATCGACGAATTCGTCGCCTGCAGCGTGCGCCATTTCGTGGCGCTGAGGGGCGATCCGCAGGGCGGCGTCGGTAGCGCTTACCAGCCGTTTCAGGGCGGCTATGAAAATGCCGCAGCACTCGTCAAGGCGATCCGAGCCCGTGGCGATTTCGAGATTTCCGTTTCCGCCTATCCGGAAAAGCATCCCGAGAGTCCGGATGTCGCAGCCGACATCGACATGCTGAAGCGCAAGGTCGACAATGGCGCGACTCGGGCGATCACCCAGTTCTTCTTCGACAATGACGATTTCGAGCGCTACCTCGAGCGGCTGCGCCGCGCCGGCATCGGTATTCCGATCGTGCCTGGCATTCTGCCGATCAACAACCTCGTGCAGGTCATGAAATTTGCCGGGCTATGCGGCGCCAAGGTCCCGGAGGCGGTCGTCTCACGGCTCGCTCATCTTGACGACCAGCCTGAGGAGCGTTTCACCGAGGCAAGCCATATCGCCGCAGAGCAGATCGTCGACCTCGCCCGGCGGGGCGTGCAGGATTTTCACATTTATACGATGAACCGCTCCCCGCTCGTTACAGCCGTCTGTGATCTCGTTGGCTGCGCCCGTGCGGCGGGCGTTGGCCAACAAGCAGCAGTGGAGCGGCCGACGAGCAGGACTGCCGCCAGGGCGGGTTAAGGCGCGCCGCACTACGCAGCGCGCCTCCGAGCGGATGCGCTCATACCGCATGGGCCCTCAAATCCCAGCTCTATTTGAGCACAGGGACATGCAGTGACCGTGCGCGCCTGAAAAGGGGTGGCGCGCTGCAGCTTCGCGCCACCGTACCCTCCGCTGCTCAAAACCGGACATCCCACAAGGGAAACCGGATTTCCAGCAGATCCTCACTCTCCGGAAGGCCGATATCGCGGCGCATGCGATTCGACAGATGCGAGATGTGGTTCTTCGTTTGGTGGCGCCTCCAGACGGCCAAGAGCAGCGCTTGCGCGGTCTTCCAGACGCCGAATTGCCGAAACAGCTCATCGATCGCCGCTGCCGGGTTGTCATCAAACAGTACTTGTGCTTCACGCATGATTTTTCTCCCGGCGCAACGACGCGGCCAGGTCCTCTCGATGTCGATGAACGCGCAGATGCGGAGTCGGAATCGCGAAGGATCGCTCCGTCAGCCGATCACGTTAGATCAAAATGGGAAAGCGCCAATTGGCGGAAATCCGGGGATCAGAGGCCCCAGAAGGAAAATCGGCTCGGCCAAGACTCATGATGCATCGAAGCCATGGGGGCCGTTCCGCCAGAGAGGCGCATAGACACGAGAACACTATTCATTTCACGCCTCCTCCGTTTGAATTGCGAGCTTTGGCAGGTTACACGAGTTCGGCTGAAGAGCAAGTCTGCAATTGCGAATTGTAGACGACGGGCGGGAGATGTGGCCGGAAGGCAACAGCGCCGCGGTGATCACCAATCGGCTCCAAACGAAAGCCCATGAACGGTTACCGCGCTCATGGGCATTGGTTTCGTCGCAGCATCTAGACCGGGTGCTCTCGGAGCGGCCTGCCTCTCGTGGTTGCTGCGATATTTTCCGAATTTGAGTCCTTTTGGATTGGACTTTCAGCGGCCTTTCATCAGACGAAGATCATAATGGCCACGAATGCGAACGCTGCACTGATCATAAGGACATTCAACGAATGTGTTAGTCCCATAGGATGATCCTCCCTGCGTTGACGGGTTAAAACATAGGGTGAAATCACGGCGCTTCAAAGCGAAACTTGTGCTGCAGCGCGAAAGCAGGCCCGCTGGTATAGGCAATTCACAGGCGTAAGTAACTGAATTCAAATGGATAATCTCTATGCCACATTTTTTTCATATTTACTGCCCGGGAGTTAATATGAATGGCTGTAACGTCTCGTGAATGCGCCCGCTGCTGACGACAGCCGTTTTGAATTCATTCAGATCGACCCGCGCGGCTTGAGGACTCGCCCATCGAGAAGGACGAGACCGGATGCGATCAAGGCCATTCCGGCGAAGTCGACCGGCTGCAACGTTTCTCCAAGAAATAGAAACCCAAGCAGGATTGCGCTCGGCGGCACCAGTAACGTCACTAGCGATGTGTTCGTCGCGCCTGCCTCGGCCATGATCCGGAAAAAGAGGATATAGGCATAGGCGGTGGAGACCAGGGCAAGTCCAAGGATTGCGAACAGGGCTGAGAGCGGCGGCATGGGCAGGGTCCAGGGGATATCGACGAAGACCGCGACCGGCAGCATGAGGAGCGTCGAGGCCGTCAATTGGCCGGTGGCCGTGACCGGGGGCGCGAGATCGCGGAACCGCTTTCCATAGGTGGCCGAAAGGCCGTAGCTAACCGCAGCTAGGACTGGCAGCACCAAGGCCCAGAGAGGCACATCGCCGTTCCCGCCGTAGACGTCCGACAAGGCGCTCGGCCCGATAAGCACGGCCGTGCCGGCAAGCCCGAGCAGGCAACCATTGATCTTCGCCGCACTCAGCTTTTCGTCCTGCGTCGCTATATTGGCGATCAGCACGGTCCAGACCGGCGTCGTCGCATTCAGGATGGCGGCGAGCCCGGCGCCAATATGCGTCTGACCGAGAAAGATGAACGCATGCGGGATCGCATTGTTGATGAGCCCCATCAGCAGGAACTCGCGCCAACGCGTGAACAGGGCTGGATAGAGACCATGACGGCCACGCAAGTAGAGGTGCAACGCAAGAGCCGCGAGAGCGACGCGCAAGAACACCAGGGTAAAGGGCGGCACATGGGCGACGGCCACGCGGGCGAAGAAGAATGAGCCACCCCAGATGAGGCCAAGCAGCATCAACAGCGCCCAAAGGCGCAAGTTCATGTGGGTCTGTTCGGTCTTGACGGATGAAAGCATCGCTTGCCTGCTGAAATTGAGACGGCATTGG
>JAPSJG010000205.1 GCA_031178305.1 Sinorhizobium sp. | reverse complement strand
CGAGGCTTTTGACGCGCGGTGCGTCGGCTTTCACCATTTGCGCATACATGGTCCTCTTCTCCATCAGACGCCCTCTATAAGCGGTGACTTTGACCGACCGATCGTTAGCCATATAACGCCGGACATGTCACACTTCAATGGCTTTTTCTGCTTTTTCTGTGACATTCTGCGGCGCAGCTTGGAAGAACCTTGCTGGTCGACAGACATTGGCATTAGAAGCAAAGGCGAGCCGCGACGCGGCCGCGCCTCATCGCCTTCTGTCGCCATCCTCCGTCTCCTCTGGAAATGGAGCCGCTCACTTTTCGCCGAGCGTGGCAAGCCGGCGCGCCGTTGCCTCGCTCGCTTTTGGAAGCGCCCCCGCAGCGGTGACGAAGGTTCGCGCGACATGGAGGTCCGCGTCCGGCGACAAGTTGCAATAGAGCCGGGCAAACAGACGTCGCGCCTCTTCGCCCGGCCAGTCCGGCGGCAGAACCTCCGGCGGCAGGCGCGGATCACGCAGCGCCTCCAGGCGAAACTGGTGTACGAGCAGGAGGCGAGCCGTGAGGCAATCGGCGGGCGCCAGGCGCCCGCCCGCTTCGACGAAATCCGCGAGCGGAGTGAAGCGCTGGAGGAAGCCACCATACGATTCCGCATGGGGGGCGAGGTCCCAGCAGTCGGCGGCAAAGTCGCCCAATCGATCCGCACCTTCGGCAACCTCCGCGCGGAAGACGACAGCGGGCATGATCGCAGGCGGAAATGGCCTGACCCCGACGGCGAGGCGCGCGCCGAGGCGCGCATGGCCAGACCGTTCGAGCATCTGCATGCGCTCCTCCGTCGAGGGCCCCATCAGTTCGACGAAGTGCCAGGCGGTTTCCTCCGGCGGACCGAAAAGCACCCGCGCTGCGGCGCCGAATTCGGTGCGGGCGAAATCCGTGAGGCGGTAATAACTCCGCCTGCCTTGACGCTCTCCCGCAAGCCGCCCGCCCGCGACGAGACGGGACACAGCGGTCCGGACGAGCGTTTCGGAAATGCCGACGGCCGCGCAGACCTCGATCAGGTTGCCGATCCAGAGCGCGCCACCGCGCGGCTCCACCACGTCCCCGTAGATGGTGACGATGAAGCTCGCCGCCCTTAGCTGGAAACCATCCAGAATCTCCCGCAATGGCCCTGAGCCAGATCGCGTCGTCTTTTCGTCACTCACCTGCATGCGACCACCTTTCCAACCGCGCCCTCAGACCGGGATGGCGGTCGAATATTTCACGCTCTTCAGGGCGAAATGGGACGAGGAATTGGCAACGGCCTCGTGTGTGAGAATGCCGCGCATGAGCAATCGTTCATAATCGGCAACATCCGCAACGACGACGCGCAGGAGATAATCCCAGTCTCCGGACATGGAATAGCATTCCAGGACCTCCTCATGGCTCTCCACGAAGTGCTCGAAACTGCGGCGGGCGGCGGGGTCGTGCGATTTCATCCGGATCTGGCAGAAGACGTTCAAACCTCGCCCGACCATGTCGGGATTGACGAGACGGACGGTCTTGCCGAGCACCCCGGCCATATCCATAGCCTTGATGCGCCGCCAACAGGAAGCCGGCGAGGCGCCGACAGACTCCGCCAGGGTGGCATGGCTGATGTCGGATTGCTCCTGAAGAATTCTCAGAATCTTTCGATCTATGGCGTCGAGATTGAATGTATTCATCACATTCGTCCCCAAACCGAAACACATTGATCAATCAGTACCGAAAATGACGTCAGATTGAAACCGATTTGCACCTCGGTCGGGTTATTCTTCGATGAGGCGTTTGGAGGAGAATTACGATGGGTCAGGCCCTGCTGAAACCCGCCGGACGGAATGCACCTGACGAAAGCATCGACTGGAAGAAGGTCGTGCACCTGATGCTTCTGTCCCGCGAACTCGATGAGATGGAGGAAAAGCGTCTCGTTCCGGAGAAGAAGATCCTTTATCAATTCTCCGCCCGCGGCCACGACATGGCGCAGATCCTGCTGGGGTTGAAGCTCACGGAAAAACACGATGCGGCCTGCGGCTATTACCGCTCACGTCCGCTGCTGCTGTCGCTTGGTGTCGATCCGGCCGACGCGCTCGGCTCGGCGATGGCCCGCGCGGGTGGATACTCCGACGGTCGCGACATCGGCGTCGTCTTCAATTTCCCCAATCCGAACGGCGCATCGGCGCTGCCGATGTGCGGCGGCGTCGGCTCGCAATATACGCCGACGGCGGGCTGGGCCCAAGCGATCACCTATTTCAGCAAGCATCTCGGGAATGAGGAATACGATCGGGCGATCGCCGTCGTCCTTGGAGGCGACGGCTCGGTCGCCTCCAACGGCTTCTGGTCGGCGCTCATAGTTGCAACGACGCAGCAGTTACCGATGCTCTTTTATATCGAAGACAACGGCTTCGGAATCTCGGTACCCTCGATGCTCCAGACACCGGACGGCAATATCGCCGCCAACCTCGCGGCCTGGAAGAACCTCACCGTTCTCGACGGCGACGGTTGCGATCCGGAAGAAGCCGCGCGGCTGACCAGAGGCGCGGTCGAACTGGTGCGCAACGAACGAAAGCCGCTCCTGCTGCGCTTGAGCGTTCCTCGCCTCGAAGGACACAGCTTCCAGGACACGCAAACCTACAAGAGCGAGGAACTCGTCAGGAGCGAGTGGGCGCGCGATCCGTTGCCGCGGCTTCGGGACTATCTCGTCCCCGCGGCCTTGAGCGAGAGGGAATGGGACGAGGTCGCCGCGGCTGCCATGGCGGCCGCCGAGCGGGCGCGCATCGAAGCCGAGTCCCGGCCGGTCGCCGACCCGGAAACCGTCACCCGCAATGTCTTTTACGAAGGCGAGATGCAGGTCATGGGCGGCCAGTACAGCGCAGGCTACCGGCCGCCCGAGACGACCGAGGCGGCAACGAGCGACGGCCAGCGGATCAATATGGCGACGGCAATACGGCGCACGCTCGAGCATGAAATGTCGATCAACGAAAGGGTCATCCTCTTCGGCGAGGACATCGGGCCCAAGGGCGGGGTCCATGCCGTCACGCTGGGACTGCAGGAAAAATATGGCGTGGACCGCGTCTTCGACACGTCGCTTTCCGAAGAGGGCATCGTTGGCCGGGCGGTCGGAATGGCGCTTGCGGGTCTCGTGCCCGTCCCGGAAATCCAGTTCCGCAAATATGCGGAACCGGCCATCGAACAGATCAACGATTGCGGGACCGTGCGCTGGCGGACGAACAACCGCTTCGCCGCGCCGGTCGTTCTGCGCATGCCCGGCGGCTTCTTCAAATGCGGCGATCCGTGGCACAGCCAGACGAATGAAGTCGCCTTCGTCCATCAGCCCGGCTGGAAAGTCGCCGTGCCGTCCAACGCCGAGGACGCCGTCGGCCTCCTGCGCAGTGCGCTGCGCGGCAATGATCCGGTGATCTTTTTCGAGCACCGCGCCATGCTCGACCATCCCTGGGGGAGGAGGCCCTATCCAGGCGACACCTTCGCGCTTCCCTTCGGCAAGGCGAAGTTCACAAGGCAAGGCAAGGACATCACCATCGTGACCTGGGGCGCCATGGTGCCCCGCTGCGAAGAGGCGGCCGAGGGTATTTCCGCTGACGTCATCGATCTGCGCACGCTCGCGCCCTGGGACAGGGATGCGGTTCTCGCGTCGGTCCGCCGCACTCGTCGCTGCCTGATCGTGCACGAGGATCTGGGAACGGCAGGATTCGGCGCGGAAATCGCCGCCGCGGTCGCGGACGAAGCCTTCATCGATCTCGATGCGCCGGTCTCGCGCCTCACCATGCCCGACATCCCAAGTCCCCATAATCCTGTGCTGCTCGACTGGGCGGTCCCCTCGACGGAGCGGATCCGTCGGAAAATCACCGACCTCCTGGAGTATTGAGCATGGGCGGCTTCATCGACATCAACGCCCCTCTCGAACAGGAGGGGACGAAGGCAGTGGTGCGCAATTGGCTCAAGAAAGTCGGTGAGAGCGTGAAGGAAGGCGACGCGCTGGTCGAGCTCGAAACCGACAAGGTGACCCAGGAAGTCGCCGCCCCGGCCGATGGCATACTCGCGGAAATCCTGATGGAATCCGGCGACAATGCCATGCCCGGCTCTGTCCTTGGCCGCATCGGCAGCGCCGCGGTCGGCGCCGATCGATCTGCCCCGCCTGCGCCGGCGACCGCTGAAGTCTCTTCGGGCGCGGGAGAGAGCCCGCACTACTCGCCCGCCGTGCGCCATGCGGCGGAGGAATACGGCATCGATCCAGCGACCGTAACCGGCACCGGCCGCGACGGCCGTGTGACCAGAGCGGACATGGACAGGGCCTTCGCCGCGATGGCGGAACGTTCCGCGGCAAAAGCGGCTAAAGCACTACCCTCGCGCAAGATACCGCACAGCGACATGCGCATGGCGATCGCCAGCCACATGCTGCAGTCGGTGGCGACCGCACCGCATGTAACGGCGGTGTTCGAGGCGGACTTTTCGGCGGTCATGCGCCATCGTGACGAGCACAAGGCTAAGCTGGCGGCGGATAGCATCAACCTCTCCTACACGGCTTATATCGTCTCGGCGAGCGTCGCCGCGATGCGGGCTGTCCCCGAGGTCAACAGCCGTTGGCATGAGGATACGCTGGAGGTCTTCGACGACGTCAATGTCGGCATCGGCACCGCTCTCGGCGAGAGGGGCGTGATCGTGCCGGTGATCCATCAGGCGCAAAAGCTCGCACTCGTCGAAATCGCGGCGAAGCTTCAGGACTTGACGGCACGGGCTCGCACGAACACGCTTGATCCCGCCGACGTGAAGGGCGGCACCTTCACCATTTCCAACCACGGCGTTTCCGGGTCGCTCCTCGCTGCGCCGATCGTCATCAACCAGCCGCAATCGGCAATCCTCGGCGTCGGAAAGCTGGAGAAACGGGTCGTCGTTCGCGAGGTCGACGGCGTCGACACCATTCAGATCCGGCCCATGGCCTATGTGACGCTCACTATCGACCACCGTTCGCTTGACGCCCACCAGACGAATACATGGCTCACGCAATTTGTCCGGGCGCTCGAAGGCTGGTCCGGCTGAGCTCGTCCCGTCAAACCGATATTCAACCAATCGGTTGACTATCTAAATCCTTGCGTCTATATTCAACCACATGGTTGAATTAGAAACACTTCGGATGAGTTCCGTCTTCCACGCCCTCGGTGACGCCACGCGTCGCCGGATGCTCCGGGAGTTGAGCCGTGGCGAACGAACGGTCAGCGAGCTTGCGCAACCGTTCTCGATCTCGCTCGCAGCCGCCTCGAAACACATCAAGGTGCTCGAGAATGCGGGACTGATCCGCCGAGAGGTGCGCGGCCGCACGCATCTTTGCCGCCTCGAACCAGGGCCGCTCGCAAGCGCCCATGAATGGCTGAGCTTCTACGAACGTTTCTGGACCGGTCGTCTGGACGCTCTCGAAGAACTCCTCCGCAAGGAAGAATCAGGCGTAACCCCCAGCCCCGAAAAAGGAGACAAGCAATGACCGAACTCGTGACCCTGGATGCCTATGGCTCGCTGATCGAACCCGCGACGCTCAAGATCCAGCGCTTCCTGCCTGCCACAATGGAACGTGTCTGGGCCTATCTCACGGATAGCGAGCTGCGCCGCCAATGGCTCGCGGCAGGCCAGATGGAGACGAAGGTCGGCGCGCCGTTCGAGCTTACCTGGCGAAACGACGAGCTCACCGATCCGCCCGGCGAGCGCCCGGCGGGCTTTTCCGAGGAGCACCGGATGCAGAGCCGGATCATCGAAATCGATCCGCCGCGCAAGCTCGTCATCGCTTGGGGAGCCAATGGTGACGGCGAAGTCTCCTTCGAACTCGAACCCAAGAACAACGGCGTCCTGCTCACGCTTGTCCATCGCCGCCTGCCCGATCGCGGGGTCATGCTCAAGGTCAGCGCTGGCTGGCACGCCCATCTCGACCTTCTGGTCGCGCGTACCGCCGGCACCAAGCCTGGACCCTTCTGGGATGGCTGGGTCCGCCTGCACAAGGAATACGAACGGCGCCTGCCGGCTTGACCGCAGGCGCGCCAGCAAGGGAGAAAGATCATGGCCAACCATAATACCGGAACCCGCGAGGATTGGCTCGCCGCTCGGCGCGAACTGCTCGAGGCGGAGAAGGAGCTGACGCGACAGAGTGATCAGCTGGCGGGCCGGCGGCGGGAACTGCCTTGGGTCCGCATCGACAAGCAATACCGGTTCGAAACCGAGGAAGGCAGCGCCTCGCTGGCCGACCTCTTCAGAGGGCGCTCGCAGCTCCTCGTCTATCATTTCATGTTCGGACCGGACTATACGGCGGGATGCCCATCCTGCTCGGCGATTGCGGACGGTTTCAACGGCTCCGTCGACCACCTGGCGAACCACGACGTCACGCTGGCAGCCGTATCGCGGGCGCCGCTCCCCAAACTGCTGGCATATAAGCGCCGGATGGGATGGACGTTTCCCTGGGCGTCCTCCTTCGGGAGCGATTTCAACTTCGACTTCAACGTCTGGTTCACCGAAGAGCAGCAGAGTGACGGCGGCATCGAATACAACTATCGGCGCGAGCCGCCGATAGTTGATGCACTCGCCGGCAAGACCATTCGAGAATGGCAGTCACAAAACGACCAGGGACCCGTGGCGGAGATCGCCGCCACCACGGGAACCGACGTGGCGACCTACACGCGCGAGAGGCCGGGCATGAGCGCCTTCGCACTGGTCGATGGCGTGGTCTACCACACCTATTCCACCTATGCGCGCGGGCTGGACGGGCTCTGGGGCATGTACCAGTGGCTCGACCGTGCGCCCAAGGGACGCAACGAGACCGGTATCTGGTGGCGCCGCCACGATGAATACTAACGCATCGGCCCGAAAATCGTACCCGATTTTCGGAAAGCTCGATGCGCAGATTCAAAGAGTTACAGCGACCTTTGCGCGTGAAAAGACGCGCGGCGCTGTAAAGGCATCCG
>JAPSJG010000204.1 GCA_031178305.1 Sinorhizobium sp. | reverse complement strand
CCGCCTTCCGCCGGGTTCCGGCACAGGGCGATGTCCGTTCGAACCTGCATGCCAGCGGCACGGCCGAGCCGGCGACGATCACCCCGCAAATTCTCGCCGTCGCTGAAAAGCTGCGCCCCAAACTGACGGATGACGGCATGTTCCTCGTCGGGCTCGATATCGTCGGCGATACCGTGCTCGAGGTGAACGTCTTCACACCTGGCGGTTTCCCCGAGATCGCCGCGATGCACGGAGTGGATTTCAGCGAGGATGTGGTGATCGCGTTGGAAGACAAGCTTCGCATGCGACAACTCTATGGCGGCGCCCTGTCCAACCGCGCGCTGGCAACTCTTTGAAGCGTTCCGCGTCGTGGCGATTGTCGACGGCGTGATGGCTGGATGGTTTCACGTCGGCTGAATTCATAGTATGACTTTGACGAAGGCGTAACAGATTTCATAGGATGGTCTCGCCTTTGGCGCCCGCCGGGAGTATGCCTGTCCAAGAACGACCAAATCTGGAGGAATCATGCAGCAGGCCGAACGTCCCACGTCTCGCCGATCCTTGGCGTCGCAGGTCGCAGAGGCCCTGCGCGGGCAGATTGAAGCCGGCTTCTACGCGCCTGGTGACAAGCTGCCGACCGAACCCGCCCTTATCGACCGCTTCGGCTTCAGCCGCACCGTGATCAGGGAGGCGATCGCCGAGCTGCGTGCCGACGGGCTGGTCGAGTCGCGGCAGGGGGCGGGCGTCTTCGTGATTGGCCCGAAGCCGGCCGATGAAGGGCTGAAGCTGTTCACGGACGAGACGGACAAGATCTCCGACATTATCGAGGAACTCGAGCTTCGCATCGGTATTGAGGTCGAAGCCGCGGGCCTTGCGGCAGCCCGCAGTTCGCCAGCGCAAGAAGCCGAGATCCAGGCCCAAGTCGATAAGTTTGCCGATCTCGTGGAGGAGGGAAAAGCCACCGACGAGGCGGATTTCCAGTTCCACATGGCGATTGCCGCCGCAACAAACAATGCCAGGTTCAAGGCTTTCCTGGAACATGTCGGCCGTCGGATGATTCCGCGGGTGAAGTTCAAGTCGGTCATGGGCGGGGTCGATCCCTTACCAAATCGCGACCAGCCGATCCTCGAGGAGCATCGCGAGATCGCCGAAGCGATCCTTGCCCGCGATCCGGAGAAGGCACGCGAGGCGATGCGGCGCCATCTCGTCACCGGCATCAAGCGCTATCGCGCATTAATGATCCGCCGCTCCGCGGGTAGAGGCAACAAGGCCGATTGACTCATCGTAAAAGTCATCATATGAATTGCCCACGACATCATATTACTTCGTGGGAGGAATTCCTTTGTCGCCTGATGAAATCAAGTCGCGCATCGGCTTGGGACTGCTGTCGTTCCCGGTTACGCACTTCCATGACGACTTCAGCCTCAATCTCAAGAGCTATCGCGAGCACGTGGCATGGCTTTCCGGCTTTGGGGCAGCCGCCCTCTTCGCCGCCGGAGGGACGGGCGAATTCTTCTCCCTCACCCCTGAAGAGGTCGGGCGAGTCACCCGGGCGGCCAAGGAAGCCTCCGGCGACGTACCGATCATCGCCGGCTGCGGCTATGGCACGGCGCTCGCCAGGGATACGGCCCGTCAAGCCGAAGCTGCCGGTGCCGATGGACTGCTGCTTCTGCCGCATTACCTGACGGAGGCGCCGCAGGAGGGCATCTATCGGCACGTGAAGGCCATATGCGAATCCACCGGCCTTGGCGTCATCATCTACAACCGCGCCAATTCCGTCGCCAGTGCCGAGACAGTGGCGCGCCTTGCAGAAGCCTGCCCGAACCTCATCGGTTTCAAGGACGGCACGGGAAAGGTCGATCTGGTCCGTCATGTGACGGCGAAGCTCGGCGATCGGCTCACATATATCGGCGGCATGCCGACGCATGAGCTCTTCGCCGAGGGCTTCAATGGTGTGGGCGTCACGACCTATTCCTCGGCCGTCTTCAACTTTGTCCCGAAACTGGCGCAGCGCTTCTACCAAGCGATGCGCGCGAGCGACCGGGCAACCATGGAAGAAATCCTGCACCGCTTCTTCTTCCCCTTCGCTGCGCTGCGCGATCGCGAGCAGGGCTATCCGGTGTCGATCATAAAGGCGGGCGTGGAACTCATTGGCCGGACTCCGGGCCCGGTTCGCCCGCCGCTGTCGGATCTGAAGCCGGAGGAAAAGGAGATGCTTCGTGATCTGATCGAAAGGGCTGCAGCTTAAGCGAGGATGCCCGGCGGCCAGCGGACGACGGGACAAGGATACTGCAGACCAAGCCGAAATCTAAACACCAAGGGAGGAGAAACATGCGCAGAACAGGTGTTCTTACGATTGCGTCCGCCATCCTGATGAGCGCCGCGGCCTCATCGGCCATGGCGCAGGGGGCACAGGAAATCCGTATCGTCCTGCCGGAACAGCCGGCAAATCTGGAGCCCTGCGGCACCATTATCACCAATGTCGGCCAGATCCTGAGCCAGAATGTCGTCGAGCCGTTGACGGCCATCGATCCGAAGACCGGTCAGCCGCAGCCGAAGCTTGCGACCGAATGGACCCAGGTCGACCCTAACACCTGGCGCATCCGGCTGCGCGAGGGCGTGAAATTCCAGGACGGCTCGGACTTCAACGCAGAGGCCGTCGTCTTCTCGATCAACCGCATGACCGGTGGCAAGATCACCTGCAGCAACATGGCCAAATTCGGCGACGCTAAGCTGACCGTCACCGCCGTCGACGATGTCACCATCGAGATCAAGTCGGACAAGCCCCAGCCGATCCTGCCGACGCTCCTGAGCGTCGTCATGGTCGTCTCGCCGAAGACGGCGGAGGACAAGGCCGTCAACGATCCGGTCGGCACCGGCCCCTTCAAGCTTTCGACTTTCTCGCCGCAGACCGTCGTGCTCGACGCCTTCGACGGCTACTGGGGCAACAAGCCGGAAATCACCAGGGCCACCTATGTCTGGCGTCCGGAATCCTCGATCCGGGCGGCGATGGTCGAAACCGGCGAAGCGGACCTGACGCCGTCGATCGCCATTCAGGATGCGACCAATCCGGAAACGGATTTCGCCTATCTGAACTCGGAGACGACCGCGATCCGCATCGACACGAGCCAGCCGCCGCTCGATGACCTCCGCGTTCGCAAGGCGTTGAACCTCGCGATCGATTGGGAAGGCATGGGGCAGCTCTTCGGCGACGACGTCAAGCGTGCGTCGCAGATGGTCGTTCCCGGCATCAACGGCCACGACGCTGCTTTGGAGCCATGGCCGTATGATCCGGAGCAGGCGAAGAAGCTGCTCGAGGAGGCGGCAGCGGACGGCGTCCCCATCGATTCAGAGATCAAGCTCATCGGCCGCAACGGCATCTATCCGAACGGTGCCGAGGCGATGGAAGCGATGATGACGATGTGGCAGGCCGTCGGCCTCAACATCAAGCTCACCATGCTCGACGTTGCCGATTGGCTCAGATACCTGCAAAAGCCCTTCCCGGAAGAGCGAGGCGCCAACCTGTTGCAGATGATGCATGACAACAACAAGGGCGACGCGGCCTTCACGATCCCGATCTTCTATCATTCGAGCGGCAACTACTCGACGCTGTCTGACGCAGCTCTCGACAAGGAGATCGATGCCGCAATGGCGGCCACGGGCGAAGCGCGCACGCAAAGCTTCAAGGCGCTCTTCGACGAGGCGCGCAAAGACGTCGCGGCGGACATCCCGATGTTCCACATGATCGGCTACACGCGGGTCGGCCCGAGATTGGATTGGGCGCCGGATATCACGACCAACAGCGAAATCCCGTTGGCCAATATCCGGCTCAAGGACTGACTTAGATCACGATGATTTTAGGTCGTGATCGATCTAAATTCATAAACGTGATCGATTCTAAGAAGTTGGCGCGGCATGCGGGCGGAAGACCGCGCACAGTTTCCCGATCCCGCGCTAGCGGGGGGCAGGGCAGTTAAAGCCCTGCGCCACCGCCGGCGCGGTTCGGCAAGCCATATCGCCTGAAGGGCATTCGAAATGTTCAGCTATATCGGACGCCGTGCGTCCCACAGCATCCTGTCGGTCATAGGCCTGTTGGCGCTGGTCTTCTTCCTGACGAGGCTCACCGGCGACCCATCGGCCCTATATCTGCCGCTCGACGCGACGGCGGAGGCGCGGGCGGCTTTCGCCAGGCTGAATGGCCTCGATCAGCCCGTTCATTGGCAGTTCGCGGAATATCTGAAGGATCTGCTGCAACTCGATTTCGGTCAGTCGCTGCGCCAGAACCGCTCGGCGATAGAGGTCGCGCTCCAGGCCTTTCCGGAAACGCTGAAGCTTGCCTTCGTCGCGATCACGCTCTCGACGGCATTGGCGATCCTGGTCGGATCGCTCGCTGCCGCGCGTCCCGGTAGCCTCTTCGACCGGATCGCCAGCGTCGCCTCCCTTGCCGGCGCCAGCGCGCCGGATTTCTGGGTGGCGATCGTCGGCATTCTCGTCTTTGCGGTCGGCCTCGAGCTCCTGCCGACATCCGGCACGGGAAGCTGGGCTCACTGGATCATGCCGATCTTCGTGCTGATGCTTCGGCCTTTCGGGCTTTTGGTGCAGGTCGTGCGCGGGACCATGCTTTCGGCACTTGCCTCGCCCTATATCAAGACGGCTCGCGCCAAGGGCGTTCGCCGAACGAAGATCATCTTCGGCCATGCGCTCCGCAACTCGCTCCTGCCGGTCGTCACCGTCGCAGGCGATCTGGCGACGAGCCTCGTCAACGGCGCCGTCGTCGTCGAGTCGATTTTCGGTTGGCCGGGCATCGGCAAGCTGATGATCGACGCGATCATCCAACGCGATTTTGCCGTCGTCCAATCGACGATCCTGGTCACCGCGACCGCCATCTTCATCCTGAACATCGCGATCGATCTGCTCTATGCGTTTCTCGATCCGCGCATCCGGTATTAAGCCATGACGATCCTCGTTCCGGACACGAAGTCCACGGCAGCACCGGGCACCGCCCGTGTCCTGCTCGCCTATTTGAAGCGCGACAGGCTTGCGCTGGCCGCCGCCGTTTTCCTTGCGCTCTTCGTCTTGGCCGCGATACTGGGGCCATGGCTCGTCGGCGACGCGGCTTCGCAGCTCGGGCTGCGCCAGCGCAATCTCGCTCCCTTTTCTCTTGAGCAGTCGTGGTTGTATTTTCTTGGCGCCGACACTCTCGGCAGACCGATCCTCGCAAGGCTGATCGTCGGCGCCCAAAACACGCTCGGCATTGCCGCCGCCGCCGTCTTTTCCTCGATGCTCATCGGCGGAGCGCTTGGTCTGGTGGCGGGTTATTCGGAACGCTGGTACAGCCAGCTCATCCTGCGGCTCGCAGACGTGATCATGAGTTTTCCGTCGCTGCTGCTCGCCCTTATCGTGCTCTACACGCTCGGCCCGAGCATCGCCAATCTCGTGATCGTCCTCGCCATCACGCGCATGCCGGTCTATCTCAGGACCGCGCGCGCCGAAGTGCTTGAACTGCGCGAGCGCATGTTCGTGAGCGCGGCGAGATCCATGGGCGCGAAGCCTGCCCGCATCATTCTCAGGCATATCGCGCCCCTCGTCCTGCCTACCCTGGTGACGATATCCGCTATCGATTTCGCAACGGTGATCCTGTCGGAATCCGCGCTGAGTTTCCTCGGCCTCGGTATTCAGCCGCCGGATTTCACCTGGGGCGCGATGGTGGCGAACGGCCGCGGCTATCTGTCGACGGCCTGGTGGATTGCCTTCTGGCCGGGCCTCGCCATCATGCTGACGACGCTCTCGCTCAACATTCTTTCGAACTGGGCGCGAACTGTCGCCGATCCGCAGCAGCGCTGGCGGCTGCAGACATTGCGAAAGGCCGCCCGATGAAGAACGTGAGCATTCCCATTCTCAAAATCGAAGGGCTGACGGTCGATTTCCTCTCGAATGACGAGCCGGTGCGCGCCGTCGACAACGTCTCGTTCCACGTCGATCGCGGGGAGACGCTCGTGATCCTCGGCGAGAGCGGCTCGGGCAAGAGCGTCAGCACGAGCACCGTGATGGACCTCATCGATTGCCCGCCGGGCGACATCGTTGCCGGCTCCTGTTTCTTCGACGGCACCGAGGTCTCACGTCTCGACGCCGAGGCCAGGCGAAACATCAACGGGCGGCGGATAGCGATGATCTTCCAGGATCCGCTCGCCTATCTGAACCCGGTCTATACCGTCGGTCGCCAGATAGAGGAGGTCTACGAGAGCCACGGTGAGGCGCGCGGCAGACAGGCACGCGCCCGGGCTATGGAACTGCTGCAACGTGTCGGAATTCCGGAGCCGGAGACCCGCATCGACTACTACCCGCATCAGTTTTCCGGCGGGCAGCGGCAGCGCATCATGATCGCCATGGCGATCGCCCTGAAACCGGACATCCTGATCGCCGACGAGCCGACGACGGCGCTGGACGTCAGCGTTCAAGCCCAGATCCTAGATCTCTTGCGCGACCTTCAGCGCGAGACCGGCATGGCGCTGATCCTGATAACCCATGATCTCGAGGTCGCCGCCTCCATGGCGGACCGCATCATCGTCATGAACGCCGGCAAGATCGTTGAGACAGGCCTCGCCGAGGAGGTCTTCAGCAATCCTAAGCACGCCTATACCCGCCGCCTGATCTCTGCATTGCCGCATGGCGAGGCGGCGGAAGCCTCGAACAGGCGGGCGACGAACATCGGCAGCGAAACGCTCCTGAAGGTGGAGCACCTGACGAAGGAATATGTGCTTTCCTCCGGTGCCTTCGCCACCAAGCGCAGGTTCAAGGCGGTGGATGACGTCAGCTTCGAAGTGAGGAAAGGCGAGACGCTCGGCATCGTCGGCGAATCCGGATCGGGCAAATCGAGCATTGCACGCATGCTCCTGCGGCTTAGCGACCCAAGCTCCGGCAAGGCCCTCTTCGCAGGCGAGGACGTCTTCCAGATGAGCGGAAAGAGCCTTATGA
>JAPSJG010000582.1 GCA_031178305.1 Sinorhizobium sp. | reverse complement strand
TCTTCAAGGCGTCGAGCAGGTTTTTCGCATTCCTGAGATTAGCGAGGTCCGGAACCGCGGTGATCACCACCTCGTCGGCTTCGGACAGAACCGAGCGGGTCCAGTCCGACCATGCGTGTGGCACATCGAGCACCGAGACCGGCGCGCTGCGCTGGAGGATTTCGAGAATCGGATGGAAGGCGCCCGCCTCGAAATCGTAAGCACGATCTAACATGGAAGGTGCGGCGAGCATCGACAGATGCTCGGAACACTTGGTCAGGAGACGGTCGAGATAGACCTCGTCCAGCCGATCCGGAGAGGAGACGGCTTCGGCGATACCCTGCGCCGGATCCTGGTCGAAATCGATGTTGGCGGTGCCATAGGGCAGATCGAGGTCGGCGAGGATGGTTTCCGTCGCAAACAGGTTTGATATGCCCCAGGCGCAATTATGCGCGATGACCGACGATCCGCAGCCGCCCTTGGCGCCGATAAAGGCCAGGCTCCGTCCGAGCGGTTCTGCCTCCGGATCGACGAAGATCGCCGAGACCGCCGTCAGGATGTCCGCCATCCCGACCGGGGCCACCATGTACTCCGAAATGCCATTGCGGATGAGCTCGCGATAGAGCGCGATATCGTTGTAACAGCCGATGATGACGACTTTGGTGCTCGGGTCGCAGACTTCCGCCAGCGGCGCCAGTTCCGCAAGCAAGGCTCTCGGTTCGGTCGCGGTTTCAAGGATGATCAGGTTCGGGGTTGAGACGCTCGCGAACATATTCGCGGCCGCCGCGACGCTGCCGCCGGTAATGCGCAGGCTGACCTTCGCCATGCGACGGTCCTGGCCGCAGCGCTCCATGAGGCGCTGCATGGCTTCGCTCTCGCAAAAGGCATGGATCGAGATGCGGGGCAAAGGCCGAAGCTGGTCGAGATCGCCAGGGCGCGCTGCGTCCGCGGCAAAATCGCCTCCGCCGCTGTCTATGCTGTATTCAATCGCATTCATCTCTCTTCCCCAAACACCCGCATCCTGTAAGCACGCCGTTCCTAAGCGCGTCGCGACCAAAGTGTTCGTGCGACGCGCTTAGGTCCTTGTTCTTATGCATGTCGTTGCCCCAAAACCGCTGCACACTTTTTGGCGACATGCATTAGTTGTCGCGCCAGCTCTCGATCACCTCCGCGCGCTGCGCGGCGTCGACCGGCGACATCTGACGCGGCCCGATGAGGTCCGTCGGATCGGCTATCTGCGCGGCGAGGTTGGACTGCGTCGCGCAGCCGAAATTGTGATAGTTGCGGTTCTCCAGCGTGTTCAGCGTCAGATCCTCCGGCCACTCGCCGCAAGGCCCGGTCTGCGCGGTAATCGCGACATAGCTCAGCCGGATAGGGGCCGCATCGCCCGTTGCACCGGCTTCGTAAGCCGTTTCGATCACCCTGTTGGCCGGCACGCCGCTTGCCGCCAGGAGGCGCCGGATATCTTTACGGACGATATGGGCGGCGTGGCTGTTGGCCGACCCGCGCGGCAGCATGATCTGGACGACGCCGCTCGCCGCATGGCGGTATTCGGCGGCGAA
>JAPSJG010000203.1 GCA_031178305.1 Sinorhizobium sp. | reverse complement strand
TTGCCGCAACTCATCAACATCATTCGCGGGGAAATGAGCATCGTCGGCCCGCGTCCCGTGGTGGAGGACGAACTCGAACTCTACGATGCGGCTGCCATCTATTATCTGCGCTCGCGTCCCGGTCTGACCGGCCTCTGGCAGGTCAGCGGCCGGAACGATGTCTCATATGCCGCCCGTGTGGCCTTTGACACGCACTACGTCCAGAATTGGTCGCTCCTTGCCGATCTTGTCATCGTCTTCAAGACCATACCCGCCGTGTGCTTCTCCCGCGGCAGCTACTGAAACCTTGGCATTGGCCGCTGCGGCCAAGACCACGTCAAGCAATGAGAAATCCGAAAATGCCATCGATCAGAAATTCAGGGAGACGTTGCGGTTCCCGCATGCTCCTCCAGTTCGCCCGTCTTGCAATCTGCGTGGCCACCGTGTTCGCCGGGGTCGCGACGGTATCGGCTGACGAATATCGGCTCGGAGTCATGGACAAGTTGCGGGTCCGCGTCGCCGAGTGGCAGACTGCCGAGGGCGCCGTGCGCGATTGGGGGGCCGTCAGCGGCGAATACACGGTTGGCACCTCGGGCAGTATTTCGCTGCCCTTTGTCGGCGACGTGCCCGCCTCCGGAAGGACGACGACGGAGCTCGCCGAAGAGATCAGCATGAAGATGCAGACGCTCTTCGGTCTTAGGGACCGCCCGTCGGCCTCGGTCGAAATGGCGCAGTATCGGCCCCTATACCTCTACGGAGAGGTGCAGAACCCGGGCGAATACCCCTATACACCAAATCTCACCGTGCTGAAGGCGATCAGCCTTGCAGGCGGATTGCGGCGCGCCGATAATGGTCAGCGTTTCGCCCGCGACTTCATCCAGTCGAGCGGCGAATCCGCCGTGCAGGTGACGGAACGAAACCGGCTGCTCATTCGCCGGGCCCGCCTTCAGGCGGAGATCGGCAGTCGTGACCAGATCACCCTTCCAACCGAACTGAAGAGCGTCCCCGGCGTCGACAAGCTGCTCGCCAGCGAAAGCGCTTTGATGGAATCGCGTGACAAGCGTCAAAAGCGGCAACTCGCCGCTCTCGGCGATCTCAAGTCGCTGCTCCAAAGCGAGATCGACTCGCTCGCCAAGAAAGCAGAAACGCAAGCCCGCCAACTCGAGCTCGTGATGCAGGACCGCGACAATGTCGACAGTCTCGCCGAGAAGGGGTTGGCGCTCGCGCAGCGTAAGCTTTCCCTGGAGCAGAGGGTAGCCGATGTGCAATCCTCGCTGCTCGACATCGACACAGCGTCGCTGAAAGCGAAGCAGGAAATGAACAAGGCGACGCAGGACGAAACAAACCTACGCGACGACTGGGACGCGCAGCTTGCCCAGGAATTGCAGAACACTGAAGCTGAACTCGACGCGCTTACGCTGAAGCTCGGCACCAGCCGCGACCTGATGGCCGAGGCGCTGATGCAATCGGCAGAAGCCGCGCAGCTCGCCGAAGAGAGCCTCAACGTCACCTATTCCATCATTCGCGAGAAGGATGGCAAGCCGGCGGAAATCGCTGCGAGCGAGAATACGCCGGTATTGCCCGGTGACGTCATCAAGATCACTGCGGCCATGGCGATTCGGTGAGAGCAGGCATGAGGATCTCGAAGGCGAGCCTCATCACCCCCGGGGCGAACGGGCTTTACGGCACCGCCGCCGTCGCCCTTTCGCTCTTTGTGTTCGCCTATTCGACCCGGTTCGGCCCGATATCGATCCTGTCCTACTACGGTCTTTGGCTTCCGCTCATCCTGGTCGACTATCGCAAGGTCCTCGGTAGCTACGGCAAGTGTCTCTGGATCTTCGCCTTTGCCGTTTTCGCCTGCGTAACCATGTTTTGGTCAGCCGCGCCGGGGGTGACTCTACGCACCGGCATTCAATATCTGAGCCATATCGTCTGCGCGCTGATCGCCATGCGGACGATCGATATCCGCACACTTGCACGGGGCGCGGTGGTCGGCGTCACCATCGTGCTCCTCTATTCGCTGCTGTTCGGCGTTCATCATTACGATCCGCTTGACGGCACATACAGTTTCGTCGGTGCATTCGCCTCGAAGAACCAGCTGGGATTCTATGCCTCCCTCGGCGTCTATTTCGCCTTCGTAGCCCTGTTCACCCTCGGTGAAAGGGGTATGTGGATGGCCGCGGCCGGAGTGGCCGGCGCTATTTCGGGCTATTCGCTTTTCGCTTCGCAATCGGCGACGTCGGTCATCACGACGGTCGCGATCGTCGGGCTCGGTCTCGGCATGCGGGCGATAGCTGCACTCAGACCTGCAAACCGGCAAGCCCTGTTCCTGGCGATCACCGCATTCGGCGGCATTGCTGCCGTCGCTTTGACCTATGGCGGCGCTCTTGATGTCGTCCTTGGCGCCTTCGGCAAGAATTCGACGCTGACCGGGCGTACCTATCTGTGGCAGGAGGGTATCGAGGCGGCCAAGGTATCGCCCATTTTCGGCATGGGCTACCAGGCCTATTGGGTGCAGGGCTTCTCCGAGGCGGAGCGGCTCTGGGAGGAATTTTACATCACGGCGCGCAGTGGCTTTCATTTCCACAACACATATATCGAGACTGCGGTCGAGACGGGATTGATCGGACTCGTGCTGTTGAGCCTGGTTCTGTTGGTAGTCGTATTCGGACATTTGAAGCGCGTGCTTTCGGCGGAGCGCCACGTGGAAGCCATGGTGCTCTTTTGCATTTCGGTGCTGCTTCTTATCCGCTCATTCGTCGAGATCGACATCCTGACTCCATATCATGTCGGATCCTTCCTACTGTATTTCTCGGCGGGAAAACTGACGGTAGTGCGCCGGCAGCCGGCCTTGACGTGGATTGGTCCGGCTAGGCCATCCGCTCATGGGCACCAGTTCATGACATGATGCAAATTCGCCCCGAAGCCGTCCAGCAGCTTCGGGAAAATGCATGCTAGGAAAAGGAGTTTGAACGCGTTGCAAGACGCGCGTCGGGGCAGAGCGAGGGGGCTGCGAAAAATGGGGACGATCCACGCAATCCAATACTTGCGCGCTCTGTCAGCGCTGGCAGTCGTGGCCTTTCACGCGGCCGACAAGACCGGCCAGCATTTCGCAATCGGCGCTGCAGGAGTCGACGTCTTCTTCGTCATCAGCGGCTTCATCATGTGGGTCATCAGCGCACGACGGCCGGTGACGCCTTACAAATTCATTAGCGGCCGCATAAGGCGTATCGTGCCCGTCTACTGGCTCGCGACGGCGATCATGGTCGCCGGCGGCTTGGCGGGCCTTTTTCCCAACATGCTTCTGACGGCCGAGCATGTCGTCGCGTCATTGCTGTTCATCCCGGAGCGCTCACCGAGCAGCGGCGAAGTCTGGCCCGTTCTCGTGCAGGGCTGGACCCTCAATTACGAAATGTTCTTCTATGCGGTGTTTGCGGTCTCGCTGTTGCTGCCTCGCCCCTGGCGATTTTCGGTCGTCTCGGGGTTCTTCCTGCTGCTCGTGACCGCGGGCCTCTTCGTCACCAGCGAAAATACACTGGTGCTGACCTATACACGCCCCCTTGTCCTCGAGTTCGTAGCCGGCATGATCATGGGCGCGTTCTGGCTGGAGGGAAGGGTGCCGCCGCTCGCCGTCGGGTTGGGTCTAATCGCCTGCTCCATCGGCGGCTTCGCGCTGATCGGCGCCTTTCATCTCCCGTTCGACGAGCGGTCGACGGGGCCGCTGGCCGTATTGCTCGTTCTAGGCGCCCTGTCGCTCGAGGCCCATGGTTGGGTGCCAAGGATGCGCCTCCCGAACTTTCTCGGCGATGCTTCCTATTCGATCTACATCTGGCACACTTTCGCGATTTCCGTCGCGGCGAAAGCGGGCGCCTTGCTCGGAATTCATGCGAAGGTTTCAATGATCGTCGCCACGATATCGGGAACGCTCATCGGCGTTGCTGGCTACCTATTTCTCGAGCGCCCGTTTCTGCAGCGCGACCGAACGCCGCCCCCGACAGCCGGTCTTGCTGGCAATACTGCCGAATAGGGCAGAATTACCGCCGTTGGTGTTAGAGCGGCGTGCGCTACATGCGTTCGCACCGCCGCTCAACCCCTTCGTTTTTGGGCATTTGTGCGACGTCAGGTGATTCCACCTGGCTGCAAAATGCTCTAGCCATTCCTGCGTGAATGCCAGTTCCACGCGGACTCGGTGATCGCCGCGAGATCGTATTGCGGTTCCCATCCGAGCACCTGGCGGGCCTTGTCATTGTTGGCGACGAGGGTCGTGGAGTCGCCCTCGCGTCGGCCGACATAGGCGACGTTGAACGGCCGTCTCGCAACGGTCTCGATCGCGGTCAGCAATTCCTTCACCGTCGTGCCAGTACCAGTTCCCAGATTGAGCTCAACGCTCTCGCCGCCCTCGAGCAGATAGTCGACGGCGCGCACATGAGCATCGGCAAGGTCAAGCACGTGGATATAGTCGCGCACGCAGGTGCCGTCGCGTGTTTCGTAGTCGGTTCCGAAGACCTTGAAGCCCTCGCGCCGGCCGAGCGCCGCCTCGATCGCAAGCGGGACCGCGTGGGTTTCCGGCTCGTGCCATTCGCCGATGCGGCCTTCGAAATCGGCACCGGCGGCATTGAAATACCGCAGGATCACGGAGCGCAGGCTCTTGTAGAGGCCGTAGTCCTTCATCGCCTGTTCGCAGATCCATTTTGTCCGGCCGTAGGGATTGATCGGCGCCTGCTTGTGGGTCTCGTCCATGGGTATGCTGTCCGGCAGGCCATAGGTGGCGCAGGTCGAGGAAAAGACGAAGGCATCAATGCCTGCGGCAAGCGTTGCCGACAGAAGCGTCAGCGTACCGATGACGTTGTTGTCGTAAAAGGCGACCGGATCCTTGACCGATTCGCCGACCTCAATCATGGCCGCAAAATGCAGGATCGCGCGCGGCCTGTGCCTGGCAATGACTTCGTCCAGACGCTGCCGGTCGCGAATATCGCCCTTCTCCAGAACACCCCAGCGGACGAACTCCTCGTGACCGTTCGAGAGATTGTCGTAGACCACCGGCTGGTAGCCCTTTTCGGCAAGGCGGAGACATGTGTGGGAGCCGATATAGCCGGCGCCGCCGACGACGAGGATGTTTTTGTTCTGCACGGTTAACCTCAGAGAAGGACGTATGGAATCGATTGCAGCCTACACGCCTTGCAATGAATAACGGCGATTTTCCAACAGATTGTGAAACTTTCACATCTCCATCGATCCCTGGAACGCAGTGAGGTGATCTTGTCCGCAGTTCCGAAGTACGAGGTCCCCGCGGCGTCTGGCGCTATTGCGCATTACTTCAGGGGGCACTCTCTGAAATTCCCACCTAACCTGCCGGCGGCCATTCACAAATCGTCCTCTTTGGCCTAAAAGGCGCGAAGGTAACACTCCGGTCGCAGCCTACCCGGTCAAAACAAGGACACTGCCATGAAAATCATCGTAATCTGCTCCGGCGGGTTGGATTCCGTTTCGCTCGCTCAGATGGTCGCTGCGGGACACGAGCTCGTGGGCCTGCTTTCCTTCGACTACGGGCAACGGCACCGGAAGGAACTGGATTTCGCCGCCGCCTGCGCCAGGCGCCTAGGGGTGCCGCACCAGGTCATCGACATTCGCGAGATCGGTCGTCATCTCACCGGTTCGGCCCTGACCGACGACATCGCCGTGCCGGACGGGCATTATGCGGAAGAGACGATGAAGACGACGGTCGTGCCGAACCGCAATGCCATCATGCTGGCGATCGCCTTCGGCGTTGCTGCTGCGCGCAAGGCTGATGCCGTCGCGGCCGCCGTCCACGGTGGCGACCACTTCATCTATCCCGATTGTCGTCCCGGCTTCGTCGCTGCATTCCAGGAGATGCAAAACCACGCGCTCGAGGGATATGCGGACGTCACGCTGTATACGCCTTATGTCAACGTTTCGAAGGCCGATATCGTCGCCGACGGTGCGAAGCACGGCACTCCCTTTGCCGAGACCTGGTCCTGCTACAAGGGAGGTGCGCGCCATTGCGGCCGCTGCGGCACCTGTGTGGAGCGGCGCGAAGCGTTTCACCTGGCGGGCGTTGCCGACCCGACGGATTATGAAGATCCGGATTTCTGGGTTGCGGCCACCAGCGCCTTCGCTGCCGAGGAGGTGAAGTGATGTTCCGCATCACCAAGGAATTCCACTTCTCCGCCTCGCACCAGTTGAAAAGCCTGCCGGCAGAGCATCAATGCGCCCGGCTGCACGGGCACAATTACATCGTCGAAGTCGAGCTTTCCGCCGAAACGCTGAACGAACACGGTTTCGTGCGTGACTATCATGAGCTCGCTCCGCTGAAGCGCTATATCGATGAGGCTTTCGATCACCGTCACCTGAACGACGTCCTCGGCCATGACCGGGTGACCGCGGAGTGCCTGGCACAGCATTTCTACGAATGGTGCAAGGCGCGGCTGCCGGAAACGACCGCCGTGCGGGTCAGCGAAACGGCCAAGACCTGGGCGGAATACCGGCCATGACCGCCGCACGACCGGCCGAAATCCGCGTCAGCGAGATTTTCGGGCCGACGATTCAGGGCGAGGGGGTGCTGATCGGACTGCCAACGGTGTTCGTCCGTACCGGGGGTTGCGATTACCGCTGCTCATGGTGCGACAGCCTTCACGCCGTCGACAGTCGCTACCGCGAAGAATGGCGCGCGATGTCGACGGAGGATATCTGGCGCGAGGTCGCCCGGCTGTCCGGTGGCACACCCCTGATGGTCTCGCTGTCGGGGGGCAACCCCGCCATCCAGCCACTTGGCGAATTGATCGGCCGGGGCCATGAAGACGGCTATCGTTTCGCCCTGGAGACGCAAGGATCGGTCGCGCGTAACTGGTTCGCCGACCTCGATGTCCTAGTGCTGAGCCCAAAGCCGCCTTCGAGCGGCATGGACACGGATTGGGACGCCTTCGACGCCTGTCTTCGGGCGACCGGGGGCAAGCCGCAGGTGG
>JAPSJG010000202.1 GCA_031178305.1 Sinorhizobium sp. | reverse complement strand
CTTTCCGGCGGGCAGTACAAGCCGCTGACCGAGGCGAACATCAAGCGCATCCACGAGGCGGCTCTCGATGCGCTGGAACAGATCGGCCTTGCCAATGCGCCGAAGTCCGGCGTCGAGATAATGACCGCCGCCGGCGCGGTCCTCGGCGACGACGGGCGCATGCGTTTTCCGCGGGCGCTGGTCGAGGACATGTTGGCGATTGCCGCTCGCGACATCACGCTCTACGCCCGCGACCCGAAGCAGGACCTCCAACTCAGCGGGACGCGGGTCTATTACGGCACGGCGGGTGCGGCCGTGCATGTCGTCGATGTCGAGAAGCGGGAGTATCGCGAATCCACCGCGAGGGATCTCTTGAACGCCGCCCAACTCGTCCATCATCTCGACAACGTGCATTTCTTCCAGCGGGCGATGGTCTGTCGGGACATACCGGACAATTTCCTGATGGACATCAATACGCTGTATGCCTGCTGCGCCGGCACGACCAAGCATGTCGGTACCAGCTTTTCCGATCCTGCCCATGTCGAGGGCTGTTTCGATCTCCTGCACATGATCGCCGACGGCGAGGACAAGTGGCGCGAACGACCCTTCGTCTCGAACTCCAACTGCTTCGTCGTACCGCCGATGAAATTCGCCGAGGAAAGCTGCGTCACCATGGAGAAGTGCATCCGTGGTGGCATGCCCGTCCTCCTGCTTTCTGCCGGGCAAGCGGGTGCCACCGCGCCGGCCCCGCTCGCAACCGCGATCGTGCAGGCCGTCGCTGAATGCCTGGCAGGGGTCGTCTATGTCAACGCTCTGTCGCCCGGTCATCCGGCTGTCTTCGGCACATGGCCTTTTGTCTCCGATTTGAGGACCGGCGCAATGTCCGGCGGCTCCGGCGAGCAGGCGCTGCTGACGGCGGGCTGCGCGCAGATGCATCAGTTCTATCGTCTGCCGGGCGGCGCTGCGGCGGGTATCGCCGACGCCAAACTTCCAGACATGCAGGCAGGCTGGGAGCAGGCGATCTCAAACGTCATGGCCGGGCTTTCGGGATTGAACATGGTCTACGAGGCCGTCGGCATGCATGGCTCGCTGCTCGGCTTCTGTCTGGAATCGCTGGTGCTCGGAGACGACATGCTGGGCCAGGTGCAGCGCTGCATCCGCGGCATCGACGTGACGGAGGATTCGGTTTCGATCGAGACCATCCGCTCGGTCTGCCTCGATGGCCCTGGCCACTATCTCGGCCATCCGCAGACGCTCGGGCTCATGCAGACGGAATATTTCTACCCGACCGTAGCCGACCGCACGAGCCCGAAGGAATGGGTGGAGATCGGCAGGCCCGACCTCGTCAAGCGCGCGGTTGAGAGAAAGAACCGCATTCTCGCGGACGCCGCACCTTCGCTGATTGCGCCGGAGATCGACCGGACGATCCGGGAGAGTTTCAGGATTTACTGCTGAGACATGTTTGAGGGTTCCGTTATTACCCCTCCCCAACGCCTCCCTATAGGTGGGAGGGGCTTCGGTGCTCGCTGCAGCCGCCAGCCACTTTCAAACGTTGCGTCTGGCGTTAAGCCCTCAAGGGCTGAAGCGAGTGCGGCAAAGTAAGCCGCTCCCACCTGTGGGGAGGGGTTGGGGAGGGACCATTCCTTGCGGCATCACCTTTCCGTCGCGCCCCTGACCTGGCTCACCTGATAGGTCCACTTCGGCGCGACCGGCGCTTCATCGGCCCTGAATCGGAAGGTGAGAAAGGTTTCGAAAGGGCGGCTTTGGCCGGCCGGCACGCGGAGTAGGATGAGCGCCGTGTCGTCGCCGATGCGCCGGCATGTGCCATCGGGGCAGTCTTCCAGCGTCACGGTCAGCCGGAAATATTCCAGCGCGATAGCGGAGGTGTTTTCGATGGTGCCGCGGACCCGGTAGCTGCGTCGGGCTTCGTTCGGTTCAAAGGTGAGGTTCCGGAGCACGACATCAGACTCCGAGAGCCCAACCGCGGTACGCGTCGGCTGAGGCGGCGGAGCCTGCTCGGGCGTGCCTTCGCTCAGCCAGATCAGGAAGGCGGCGGCAAGCCCCAGAGCGACGGCAACGGAGAGCACCGGCTCCACCCAATTGCGAAATCTGCCATAGCGGACCGCCAGATACACGATGGCCACGCCCAACGCTAACGCAATCAGCCACAGCATGAAGAGCCTCCCGATAGACTCTTATACAGGGCGGCGCGTGACTGGCAATTACCGGATGGCCTCAACCGCGGGTCATTCCGCCGGCTTGAGCTGACCCAGTAGCTGCCGTCGAAGGGAACGGCGGCGAAGCGGCGGTTGATCTCGGCGACGATCGAAGAGATTGGTCGCGTTCACCTGGAGGCGGCGGCCCTCATATCCCTCCTCCCCGCCTGCGGGGAGAAGGTGGCTGCAGTCGGATGAGGGGCGTGTCCGTCAGCCGTGATTGATCATGATGTGGCGAACGGCCGTATAGTCCTCGAGCGCATAGACCGACATGTCCTTGCCGTAGCCCGACTGTTTGACGCCGCCATGCGGCATTTCGTTGGTCAGCATGAAATGCGTATTGATCCATGTGCAGCCATATTGCAGCCGGGAGGCGGCCTTCATCGCCTTGCCGATGTCCTTCGTCCAGACGGAGGAGGCGAGCCCGTAATCGCTGTCGTTCGCCCACCCGATCACGTCGTCGTCACCCGAAAAGCGCGTAACGGAGACAACCGGACCGAAGACTTCGCGCCGAACGATCTCGTCCGCTTGCGTCGCGCCGGCGACGACGGTCGGCTGGAAGAAGAAGCCTTCTTCGCTGCCGGCGCGGCCGCCGGTGGTGATCTCGATGTGCTTCTGGTCGGCTGCCCTTTCGACGAAGCTTGCGACGCGATCGCGCTGGCGCTTCGAGATCAACGGGCCGATCTCGTTTTCCGTGTCGTCCGCGAGATTGTAGCGAATTGTCGAGACGGCGGCCGAAAGGTCGGCGACGAGCTTCTCGTAGATGCCGGCCTCGGCATAGATGCGGCACGCGGCGGTGCAGTCCTGGCCGGCATTGTAGTAGCCGAAGGTACGGATGCCGTTGACGACGGCTTCAAGCTCGGCGTCGTCATAGACGATGACCGGCGCTTTGCCGCCGAGCTCGAGATGGGTGCGCTTCACGGACTTGGCCGCAGCAGTAAGCACCTTCTTGCCGGTCGCAATATCGCCGGTGATCGACACCATGGCGACCTTGGGGTGATTGATCAGCGCGTTGCCGACCGTCTCGCCGCGGCCGGCGATGACGTTGACGACGCCTTCGGGAAGGATGTCGGCCAGAAGCCGGGCGAGCTTCAGCGCCGTCAGCGGCGTCTGCTCGGACGGCTTGAAGACGACGGTGTTGCCGCCGGCGATCGCGGGCGCAAGCTTCCAGGCCATCATCATCAGCGGGTAGTTCCAGGGCGCGATCGAGCCGACGATGCCGATCGGATCGCGGCGAATCATCGAGGTGTGCCCGGGCAGGTATTCGCCAGCCGTCGGCCCATGCAGGTTGCGCACCGCGCCGGCGAAGAATCGCCAGCAATCGATGATTGCCGGCAGTTCGTCGTTCCTGACCGCATTGATCGGCTTGCCGCAGTTCAGCGCTTCGAGCGCGGCGAAGTCGTCGGCGTTCCTTTCAATCGCGTCGGCAATCCTCAACAGATGGCCCGAGCGTTCGGCCGGCGTCGTCTGAGACCAGGTCATGAAGGCGCGTTCGGCGGCGTCAACCGCTGCGTCGATCTGCGCATGGGAGGCTTCGGCGAGATCGAGGATCTTGGCGCCCGTTCTCGGATTGAGGATAAGCTCCTCTACCTCGGTCCCGGCTTCGAAGCGCGACCCGATCAGGAGTTGAGTGTCCATGTCTGTTCTCCCTTTATGTTCGAATGTCACTTGCCGGCGCCGGCGATCTGGTCGCCGTCGCGGGTCAGGTAATAGGCGCCGAGGATCGGCAGGAAGGTGACGATCACCACCACCATGGCGACGACATTGGTGACCGGGCGCTGGCGTGGCCGGATCAATTCCTCCAGCATCCAGATCGGCAGCGTCGATTGCTGCCCGGCAGTGAAGGTGGTGACGATCACCTCGTCGAAGGAGAGCGCGAAGGCGAGCATGCCGCCGGCGAGCAGGGCGGTGCCGATGTTCGGCAGGATGACATATCGGAAGGTCTGGAATCCGTCGGCGCCGAGATCCATCGATGCCTCGATCAGCGAGCCGGATATGCGCCGGAAGCGGGCAACCGCATTGTTGTAAACGACGACGATGCAGAAGGTCGCGTGCCCGAGGACGATGGTCCAGAAGGAAAACGGGATCTCGGCGATCGAGAAGGCCGAGCGCAGCGCAATGCCGGTGATGATACCGGGAAGCGCAATCGGCAGGATGACGAGAAGCGAGATCGTCTCGCGACCGAAGAAGCGGGTCTGGCTGACGGCGGCAGCGCAGAGAGTGCCGAGGACCAGTGCGGCGGCGGTGGCGATCGAAGCCACCTTCACCGAGAGCGTCAGTGCCGCCCAGACATCCGGCCGTCCCCAGGCGGTCGTAAACCACTGCGTGGTCAGCCCGGGGGGCGGGAACTGGTAGCTCTTCTCCTCGGTCGTGAACGCGTAGAGAAATATGAGCAGGATCGGCAGGTGCATGAAGGCGAGGCCGGCGGCAGCGGCGATCTTCAGGCCAAACGGAGCGCGGTTCGATTTCTCAGAGAGCATCGAAGGCCCCCATGCGCTTGGCCATCCAGAGATAGGCGCCCATGATGACGATCGGCACCACGGTGAAGGCTGCGGCGAGAGGGATGTTGCCAGCGGTGCCCTGCTGGGCATAGACGGCCTGGCCGATGAAGAGCCGCGACGAGCCGATAATCTGGGGGATGATGTAGTCGCCGAGTGTCAGCGAGAACGTGAAGATCGACCCGGCGACGATGCCCGGCAGCGCCAGCGGGAAAGTGACGTGGCGGAAGGTCTGCGCCGGCGTGCCGCCGAGGTCGGACGAGGCCTCGATCAGGGTTGCCGGCACGCGCTCCAGCGCTGCCTGGATCGGCAGGATCATGAAAGGCATCCAGACATAGACGAAGACGATGAAGGTGCCGGTGTAGCTGATCGACAGCGAATTACCGCCGACGATGGGGAGCGAAAGCCAGGCATCGAGCAGCCAGAGGAGGTTCAGCTTGTCGACGAACCAGGTGAGAATGCCCTCCTTGGCTAGGATCAGCTTCCAGGCATAGACCTTGACGAGATAGCTCGACCAGAGCGGCAGCATGACGGCGAGATAGAACAGCGCCTTCCATTTTCCGCGGGCGTAGCGGGCGGCGAAATAGGCGATCGGAAAGGCGATTACGGCCGAAGCGAGCGTTACTAGCGCCGCCATGACCACGGTGCGCAGAATGATGTCGAGATTGGCGTCGGTCAGAAGCTGGCGGTAGGTGGCGAGCGTGAACTCGTAATTGATCAGGCCTGAAAATTCGTCGATCGAGAAGAAGCTCTGCAGCAGAAGCGCGAACAGTGAGCCGAGATAGACGATGCCGAGCCAGATGAGAGGCGGCCCGAGCAGCACCGCCAGAAGCACATGCGGGTGCCTCCAGAAAAAGTCCGAAACGCGGCCGGCGGTGCCGCGGCGCTCCGGCAGGACGAAGCTCTCGGCAACGATCGTCATGCGTCCTCCATGGGATGGAGGTCATGGGCGGCGAAGCTCAACGTCACCGGACTGCCGATGGCGGGGGCGCCCCGAGTGGCCGGGCTGGCAACGGCGATGCGCGCGCCCTCGACTTCGACGACGATGCGGTTGGTCGCACCGAGGAAGCTGCGGGAGGCGACGGTGCCGGAGAGGCTAAGCGCTCCGTTCATCGGCGGGGCGATCGCCACCGCCTCGGGCCTGAGGCTTGCGAATGAGGCATTCAGCCCGAGCGTCCGGCAGAGCTTGGCCGTAAGTACGTTGGACGAGCCGACGAAATCAGCGACGAAGCGGGTCTTCGGGCGGGTGTACACCTCTTCAGGCGTTCCGAGTTGCTGGATGCGGCCCTCGTTGAACACGGCGAGCCGGTCGGCCATCGACAGAGCCTCGCCCTGGTCGTGGGTGACGAAGACGAAGGTTATGCCGAGCGATTTCTGCAGGCTCTTCAACTCCTCCTGCATCTGTTCGCGCAGCTTCAGATCGAGCGCGCCGAGCGGCTCATCGAGGAGCAGAACCTTGGGCTTGTTTACGAGCGCGCGGGCAAGCGCCACGCGCTGCCGCTGACCGCCGGAAAGCTGGCCCGGCCGGCGCCCGCCATAGCCCGGCAGCTTGACCATGGCCAGCGCATCCTCGGCCGCCTTGCGCCGTTCCTCGCGCCCTACGCCTTTCACCATCAGCCCATAGGCGACGTTTTCGAGGATGGAGAGGTGGGGGAAGAGCGCGTAATCCTGGAAGACGGTGTTGACGCTGCGCCGATAGGGCGGCACGCCTTCGGCGGTCTCGCCGAAAATCTCGATATGGCCGCCGGTCGGCTGCTCGAAGCCGGCCATCAGCCGGAGACAGGTCGTCTTGCCGGAGCCGGACGGCCCGAGCATGGCGAAGAACTCGCCCTCGGCGATTTCAAGGTCCACGCGATCAACGGCGCGTACGGCGCCGAAGTGGCGGGAAACATTGTCGAAGAGGACGGCGGTGGTCATTGTGGACTCCAGATAATTTTTGCCCCTCATCCGCCCTGCCGGGCACCTTCTCCCCGCCCGCGGGGAGAAGGGACTCGCGGCCGCCATCTCGCTCCAACTGCCGCACCTGAATGATCGGGCACGTTCGTCCCTCTCCCCGCAAGCGGGGAGAGGCTAGGGTGAGGGGCAAATGCTTGCGATGCGATTGCAAGAGGCTTACCGCCCGCCGATCACGCCGATGTAATCGGAGACCCAGCGGTGATAGGGCACGCATTCGCCCTGGCTTTCGCACCTCGACACCGGCGTCTTCCAGAACTTGACCTTTTCGAAGTCGTTATAGCCGTTGGTGGCGCAGCCATCGTCGGTCAGGAGCGCGTTG
>JAPSJG010000201.1 GCA_031178305.1 Sinorhizobium sp. | reverse complement strand
CGTGGCGACGATCTGAGCCTCGGGGTCCAGCTCATAGACGCTGCAACGCACCGCACCGCCTGGGCCGAGCGTTTCAGCCGCAAATTTGACGAGATATTCGCCCTGCAGGACGAAATCATTAGCCGCATCGTCACCTCCGTCGACGCGGAAGTACGCTCGTCAGAGCGAGAACGCGCAGTGCGCAAGCTGCCGGACCTGCTCGACGCATGGGAACTGTTCCACCGCGGCCTCTGGCATATCTACAACTTCTCGATGGACGATGTCGAAACGGCGGAACGTTTTTTCCAACGGGCGATCGCGCTCGATGCGGGTTTTGCACTCGGCCACGCGGGACTGGCCCAGGCCGCGCTCGTCCGCGTCGTCTGGCAGATATCCGAGAATATACCCGCGACCCTCGAAACCGGCCTCGCCCAAGCCCGTCATGCGCTGACGCTCGATGGCGCCCATCCTTTCCCGCATGTGGTACTGGGACGGCTACTCACCTGTCGGGGCGAGCTTGCACTTGCGCACGACCATCTCCGCATCGCAACCGAGCTCAACCCCAGCTACGCTCACGCCCACTATGCACTGGCGCAAGTCCATATCTGGGCTGGTCAGCCAGCCGACGCCCTGCCTCACATAGATCGCGCGATCCGCTACAGTCCACGGGATCCTCTCATCAGCATGTTCATGACCGTGCGTTCGCTCTGTCTTTTCCTGATCGGAGATCTCGCAGCAGCAGAATCCGCGGCGCGTGCGGCCATCGGCCGCCAGGCGCGTGAATGTTGGTCGCGGCTGGCACTTGCCGGCGCACTCGTCGAGAGCGGCCGAACCAATGAGGCGACGGCCGCCGTAGCGGAGGCGAGGTCACTTGTGCCAAGCCTCTCGATAGCGTCCTTGGATGGCCTGTTCGGGCGCATGGCCCCCGCGCCGCGCCAGCGCATCATCTCGGCACTGCAGCGGGCCGGTCTGGACTGAACTGCTCGCGGTGCAAAGCACCGCAAGAATCGGTCGAGCTTCGTAACAAATCGCCCTCAAATGTTACTGGACCGAACGCCTCGGCGAGGCAAAATAGCTAGGCAAATCGCCGAAAGGATTTCAGTAGCAATTTAGATCAGAGCTCGCCTCGTGCGGGCTCTGATTGAGAATGCGGCCCAGGTCGAGCTGGCGGCGGCTCCACGGGGAATTGTCTGATCGGCATACCGAGGGTTTATTGGCCGAGCATCAGACTCTGCCAAAGGAATTGCGCCAACACACTGGTAGCATTTCACCGCAAAGCTTTCAGGCCCGCCTTTCGGCGGGCTTTTCTTTGCGCCTCGTTCGATCCTCGCCATCTTTGTCATTAAAAATCGCAGCCGGTCGCTGCGCTGACTGCGAACAAAAGTAAATTATGCCGCTCTAATGGACACCCACCTCGGCGGTTGCTACTCTCCGCATGCGGGAAGAAGCGACGATTGGCTTCCCCCATCTCACGTCTTTGAATTCTATTACGCGCTCGCCCCTGGGTCATTCAATCCAAGACGGGCGTGATTTGAATGCATGTCCCCTGAAGTGGGCAGCGGGTTTGGGCCGCAGACATGCTGTGGGATCTCGGTGCATGAGGCGACTGGCAGCGATCCTGGATGCGGATGTCGTCGGCTACAGCCGATTGATGGGCCGTGACGAGGCCGGAACATTCCGTGCATTGAAAGATTGCCGCAATGCGCTCATCCGGCCGGCCGTCGCGGAGCATGGCGGGCGGGTCGTGAAACAGACCGGTGATGGCACGCTCGCGGAATTCTCGAGCGTGGCCGCCGCCGTCACCTGCGCGATGGTGATCCAGAGGAAGATGCTCCAGCACGGCGGAAGCGGCGGAACCGAGCCCCTGCAACTGCGCATCGGCATCCATCTCGGCGACGTCATCATCGAAGACGACGACATTCACGGCGACGGCGTCTCGCTTGCCGAGCACCTGCAGGAAATCGCTCCGCCGGGCGGCATCTGCGTTTCCCAGCAGGTCTACGATCAGGTCGCGTCGAAACTCGAGTTTCCGGTTACCGACCTCGGCCGCCGCAGCTTCAGCGACATCCACGCGCCGGTGCACGTGTGGCAGTGGCAGCCGGCGGGCACCGGCGAATCGGCTGCGACGACCGCCATCTCCGAAGTCCGGACCGTTCCCGATCACAAGCGCCCGTCCATCGCCGTCCTTCCCTTCGTCAACCTGTCGAGCGTCGACGAGCAGGAACATTTCTCGGACGGCTTCACCGAGGAACTCATCGCCACCCTTGCCCGCTGCCGGTGGCTGCGGGTCGTCGCCCGCAATTCCTCCTTCGCCTACAAGGGCGCCGCCGTCGACGTCAGGAAAGTCGCGGAAGATCTCGGCGTCAAATACGTGATCGAGGGCAGCATCCGCCGCTCGGGCGATCGGATTCGCATAACCGCCCAGTTGCTAAGGGGGGAGACCGGCATGCTGCTCTGGGCGGAGCGCTACGACCGCATGCTCGGCGACATCTTCGTGCTCCAGGACGAGATCGCCGGCCAGATCACCGGCACCATCGAGCCGGAAATCGGCATCATCGAGTTCGCCGCGCTGCGCGGCCACACCGCCGCCGACATGGATGCCTGGAATGTCTATCTCAAGGGCCTCTGGCACCTCTACAAGTTCACCCTCGACGATCTGAAGACGGCAAAGGGGCTGTTCGAGCGGGCGATCGAGCTCGAACCCGGCTTCGCCCAGGCCCATGCGCGGCTCGCCTATGTGCACATTCAGCTCGGCTGGTATGGTCCGCTCGACGAACGCGCGGATCGCATCGACGATGCGGTCACCCTTGCCGAGCGGGCGATCATGCTCGACAGCCGCGAGCCCGCCGCCCAACTTGCGCTCGGACGGGCGCTTGCGCTCAGGGGCGAGCCGGAGCGCGGCATCGAGCATCTTCGCGCGGCGCTGAGGCTCAACGCGAGCTTCGCGCAAGGTCATTTCGCGCTGGGGCAGGCCCTTTGCTATGTCGAGCGCCCGGAAGAAGGCATAGCCGAAATAAAGGAGGCCTGCCGGCTCAGCCCGCGCGACCCGCATCTCTGGACGTTCCACAACATGCTGGCGATCGCCCATTACCAATCGGGCCGCTTCGCCGAAGCCGCCGCGGCCGCACGCACTTCGCTGCGCCAGGAGAACGTGACCTTCTGGCCGGCCATGGTGCTCGCTGCGGCGCTCGGCGCTGAAGGGCCGACGGCGGAAGCACGCGAGGCCGTCGCCGAGCTCCTCCGCTGGCGGCCGGACATGACAACGGCGGTGGCGCGCTCCGAATTCTACTTCGGCAGCCGCCCGGCCATGCCGGAACCCTTCGTCCACCGCTTCGCCAACGACTTACGCTGCGCCGGACTGCGGGATTAGGCTCGCGAGTCCTCGGCTTCTGCGCAAGAGACAAGGAGCGCCGAGTTGGCGTCTTGCCAATCCCCATCCTTGTGGGGGAGATCGGCAAGCCGCAAAGCCCTCGCCCCTCTCACGGGCAGCATCGAGAGACAGGCCCGAGATGCAGCCTTGCCTACCCCCACCCCTACTGCAGCGTGCGACCGGGCGCCGCCGCATGGCCGTTCACTGACTCGGATGTCGCCGCCTCGCCCGCCCGCGCGCTGTCGAGGCCGGTCGCCACGACCGAGACGCGGAAGGTGCCGTCGAGGGTGCGGTCGAAGATCGCGCCGACGACGATGTCGGCCTCGTCGTAGACCTCCTCGCGGATGCGGGTCGCTGCCTCGTCCACCTCGAATAGGGTCATGTCCATGCCGCCGGAGATGGAGACGAGCACGCCTTTGGCGCCGCGCATGGAGACCTCGTCGAGCAACGGATTGGCGATCGCCGCTTCCGCCGCCTGCATCGCCCGGCCCTCGCCGGCTGCCTCGCCCGTCCCCATCATCGCGCGGCCCATGCCCTTCATCACCGTCTTCACGTCGGCGAAGTCGAGGTTCATCAGGCCTTCCTTGACGATCAGGTCGGTGATGCAGCTGACGCCGGAATAGAGCACCCGGTCGGCGATCATGAAGGCGTCAGCGAAGGTGGTTTTCGCGTCGGCGATGCGGAAGAGATTCTGGTTGGGGATGACGATCACCGTGTCGGCGCTTTCGCGCAGCCGATCGATGCCCATCTCCGCCGTCTGCATGCGGCGCTTGCCTTCGAAGCTGAAGGGCTTGGTGACGACGCCGACCGTCAGGATGCCTGCGCGCCGGGCCGCTTCCGCGATGACGGGTGCCGCTCCCGTGCCGGTACCGCCGCCCATGCCGGCGGTGACGAAGCACATATGCGTGCCGCCGAGATGATCCATGATCTCGTCGATCGATTCCTGCGCCGCCGCATTGCCGATATCCGGCAGCGAGCCGGCGCCGAGGCCCTCGGTGACGGCGGCGCCCAGCTGGATCCGCCGCTCCGCCTTCGACATCGACAGCGCCTGCGCATCCGTGTTGGCGGCGATGAAATCGACCCCTTGCAGGTTTTCCGCGATCATGTTGTTGATGGCATTGCCGCCGCCGCCGCCGACGCCGATGACAGTGATTTTCGGGCGCATCTCCGTGATGATCGGCTTCTTGTACTCTGTCATGGTTCTCTCCTTGGGCAGTTTCCCGGCCATCGAAAGCTCGCCCGTCCCGGGAAACGGCGTTCGAACGCGGTGCGGCACGAATCAGCCGCCTTCATTTTAGGAATTCAAAAAGGCCAGGGAGAAGGCAAGAGGGGCAAAATCAAGGCGCGTCCACAGCTACATGCCCCGGGCGCGGCCGAACCAGGAAAGGTTCTAGGAACCAGCGACATTTCCCGACGTTCATGCTGGACATCATCAAGGTCAGGAGGTGACGGCAATGGGTGTCGACAAAGCCCCGACGGAAAAGGGCAAGCAAGCGGCTCGCGGCCTGCATGAGAGCGCCGCGAAGGAAGCAAGGAAGGTCGAATCGCAAAAGGGCTCCGACCTCGCGAAGGGCGCCGAGCGTTTCGAGGAGCGCTCGAGGAGTTCCGACGGCAAGGGCGCGGGGGCGAAGCAGAAGCCGAAACGGTAGGGCGGACCTACTGCATGTGGCGTCTGATAAGACGCGCGGCGCTCTAAGGGCTGGCAGTCCCGGCACCGCCTCAGTCTTTTTCCGAGGCCGGCGCGGTGTAGCGACGCCGCACGGCTTCGGCCACCCTCTTGCGGCTCTCGGCCGGCGCGAGCGAACGGTCCTCCTCGATGCCGGCAGCCTCCTCGGCCAATCCCGGGTCGCCGATGCGTTCCGCAAACCATTTCGAGTAGTCGCCTGCCCTCAGGTGATGGTCCCAGGTCTCGTCGTCGACCCCCTCGGCGATCTGCAGGAACATCATCAGATTATGCGCGCGCAGGTTCAGCTTCTTCTCCGGGCCGCGGAAATAGAAGCTCGCATCCTCGCCGAGATGCCCTTCGGCATATTTCCGCGTGTGCCGCTTGCGCACCTGCTTCGGCTTTTCGACCCGGATGCGCTGCACCTGATCATGGGTCGAGCGCCGCCAGAAGAGGACTTCGTCCTCGGCCCGGACTTCATCCAGGCCGTCCGGAGGGTTTTCGCCGATCGCCGCGCAAAACGTCTCGATTGCCTCACGCCCCTTTGGCCCGAGCGCTACAACCGCAGTGACCGCCGAGAGCGCCTTGGGAGAGACAGAATCCGGATGTACGGTGATCATGATCGTTCCCGAGCGGTCGTCGGAAAGCGCGAGCGAGGCGCTGTCGCGGGCCGCGGGCATGAGGTGATGGGCCTCGTCGATGATCAGCCAATGCGGCCTGCCCGTTCGCGCGCGCAGCGCCGAAATGTCCGGCATCAGTTCGGCGAAGAAGGCGGGCCGCTCCTTGAGCTCGAAACCGAGCGCGCTGACCACGACGTTGTCATCCGGATTAGCCAGAAGTTCCAGCACCTGGCGGTCCGTCGGCGTGATGGAACCGCTGCCGACGGTTACGGCGCCTTCGAGATCCTCGTAATCGCCTTCCGGGTCGAACACGCAGAATTGGAAACGCTTTTCCCGCAGCCGCTCCGAAAGCGCCGTCGCCAAGGTCGATTTGCCGATACCGGAACTCCCGGCAATGAGCAGCACGTCGGGTGGCCCGATCGAGACGGCTCCGCCGTCTCCCTCGCCGATCTGCACCTCGTGGCGGGAATTGGCGCAGAACCCGTAGTCCTCCGCAATGATCCGCTCGATCAACTCCTCGACACCCGCACCGCGTTCGCCCTCGAGCGTGAAGTCGGCCGTGTCCTTCACCGCCGGCAGCGCATTCGCGACCGCAGCACCGCAACCGCATGATCGCAACAGTGCGTGGTCGTTTTCCGCGTCTCCGACGGCGACCACGTTCAGCAACGAGAGCTGCATCTCGTTCAGCGCAGCCTTGAGGCCGGTCGCCTTGTTGACCCCGGTCGGCAGAATCATCACGGCGCCCTTGTTGAAGATGATCTCGAGTTCGAGGCCAAGCTCGTTGATCGCCTCGAGCGCGGCCTTCTGATATGGCTCCCAGGTGGCGACGATCGATCGCCCGACGGACAGGTTATCGACGCCTTTCTCTCTCAGCCTTTCGACAAATTCCGGCGGTGGCGACGGCGCGACCGGTTTCTCCTCTTCCGTATCCGGCGAATAGAGCAAGGCGCCATTCTCGGCGACAATCTTGTCGAACAGGTCCGTGTGCGGAAAGACGCGCTTCAGGTCCGGCAGTTCGCGTCCGGTGACAAGCAGAAGCTTGCGGCCGGTCTCCCTGAGCCTTTTTAACGCTTCCAGGCTCTCCGGGCTGACGGTGCCATGGTCCGCCAGGGTGCCGTCATAATCTGTCGCAAGGGCCATGAAATACATGCGCGCTGCCTCTCTTGCCGGACGGACCACCCGTCGTCTTGCAACAGAGGGAACGTGAAAGCCCGATGCTGGTTCCCGCGGCACGGGCGACAGGCTTCGTAAGGAGCGGTTAGGGAATGGAGGGCTACAGCGCCGCGCGTCTTATCAGACGCGCAGAGGTCGCTGTAGCACTCTGAATCGCTGCATGTCTTTGT
>JAPSJG010000200.1 GCA_031178305.1 Sinorhizobium sp. | reverse complement strand
GCCCGATGCCGTTCTCCGCTATTGCCGCATCGGCCGGCACGTTCTGGCGAGCGCATTCCTTGTAGACGTCGGAGAAGAACTCCCCGAAATCGTCGAGCTCGTCGATCAAAAGGATCGCGTCGGAGTCGAGCCGCTTGCCGGTATAGGGCGAGATCGGCGGCACCGCGCTGTCGGGCTCCGGATCAATGAGGTAAAACTCGAGCTCGGTCGCGACGACCGGCCGCAGCCCCAGTTCACGATATTCGCGAATGATGGCCGCAAGCGCTTGTCGCGGATCGGCGAGAAAGGGCTTGCCCTCCTCGACAAAGAGCCAGAGCGGCACCAACGCGCTCGGCCGGGAGGTCCAGTTGACCGGCAGTGCTCCTCGCCCGGTGACGCCGCAAAGCCCATCGCGGTCGCCGGTCGCGAAAACCTGCTCGCTGCCGATGATGTCTTCGCCCCAGACGTCGACGCCGACGATCGACAGCGGCATGCGAATGCCGCCTCCGAGCACCTTCGAAGCCTGTTCCACCGGAACCCGCTTGCCGCGCATGATACCGTTCAGATCACAGATTACCGCCTGGATGCTCTCGATCGGGCCGTTCTGCTCCAGCCAGGCCTTCAACGCGCTCGGTTCATCTGCATCGAAAGACATATCGCAAATCTACTTTTGTGATCACAATTTCTGAAAGTTGACATAGTTCCAAATCTGGAGTCAAGCTCGGCCAGGATGCGAGCCTGCGCCACGACCGGTCCGAGGAAGCGGAGACATTGAAGACGCCAGTTTTGCCAGCCTTTCCGCGGCCAGAGGGCATGACCACACACGACTATGCCTTTGCGCGGCTTAGACAGGCCATCATGGTCGGCGCCTTCCGGCCGGGAACGTCGATCACCATACGTGGGCTTGCCGATGCGCTGGAGAGCAGCCCGACCCCGGTGCGCGAAGCGCTGAGGCAGTTGACCTCGATCGGCGCACTGCAATTTCTCGAAAACCGGCGGATCGTCGTGCCGCGCATCACCCCCGCCCGCTTCGAGGAACTGATCTCGCTGCGGATAGCCCTCGAAAGCCATGCAGCGCGCCGGGCGGTCGCCCATCTTTCCGATCGCCAGATCGATCGCATCGTCGCGCTCGATGATGCGATCGAGACCGCGATCGCGGCCGGCGAGAAGGCTGAGGCGCTGATCGCCAACCAGGAGTTCCACCGGCGGATTTACATGGGCAATCCCGACCAGGTCGCCATGCCGCTGATCGAGAGCATTTGGCTGCAGCTCGGTCCGATCCTCGGCATCGCCATGGAACACGTCGCCGAGCTTTACGTGATCGACCGGCATCGCGAAGCGATCGAGGCCTTGCGGCGGCGCGACGAGGATGCCGCGGCCGAAGCGATCGCCGCCGACATCCGCGAGGGCATTGGCGGCTTCGACCATGAGGCGGTCGGCAAGCTGTTGGCACTCGCCGGCTAGCGCCTCGGCCGCGGGCCGATCTGCGTCTTGGAAGTGCATCGTCTTTTTTGTGCGTCCTCAACAATAACAATCGCATGGCGCCGTAGCGCAGTTGCCTTGGTTGCTCCCGCGTCAATGGGGACAACGGCCGACGACATCCGGCTCCCCATCTGCAGATTCGCGCCCTTGACCACCTCACCTCGCATCGGCATACTGCTAAGATGTCAGACCAATTTTAGTCCAGAACGCCATGACCAAAGCGACGCTCTTGCCCTTGCCTACGATCGATCGGGTGCAGCAGGTCATCGACGCGCTTGCCGACTACATCGAGCGCTCCGGCCTGAGACCCGGCGACCGGCTGCCGGCCGAGCGCGAATTGATGGCGGCTCTTATGGTGGGGCGCTCGACGGTGCGCGAGGTCATCAGCCATTTCCAGGCGCTCGGCGTTGTCGAGTCGCGCAAGGGGAGCGGCACATACCTGCTGCGCTCCATATCCGGCGCCACCATCCACATGCCGCTCACTCTCGATACCCAGCATCTGCGCGACGCCCTCTTGCAGACGCTCGAAGTTCGGCGCGGCATCGAGGTCGAAGCGGGCATGCTGGCCGCGCGCCGCCGCACCGACAGCGATCTCGGCAATATCGAGGCGAAGCTTGACGAGATGGAGCGGGTCCATCTCGCCAAGGGCACGTCGGGCCCGGAGGATCTCGCATTCCATCTCGCCATATACGACGCCACCCATAACCCGCTCTTCCGCCAACTGCTTGAGCAAATGCGCGAAGCCTTCGAGCGCTTCTGGGAGAAACCCTTCGATCGGCCGGACTTCGCTCGACGATCCTTTCCTTTCCACCGCACGCTCTTCAACGCGATCGCCGAGCAAAACGCCGAGGCGGCCCGGGAAGAGACGCTGAAAATCCTCGCGATCGTCGAGGAAGACATCAAGGAAATGTCCCGATGAACGACGGCCTCGACCCGTTCGATAGAGCCTCGCTGATCGCAGCACATGATGAGGGCCATGCCTTTGATGCCGTCGTTCCGCCGATCGTTCAGACGTCGCTTTTCACTTTCAAGGACTATGACGAGATGATTGCCGCCTATCGCGGCGAGCACAAGCGTCCCATCTACACCCGCGGCCTCAACCCGACGGTCAGGATGTTCGAGGAGATGCTGGCAAGGCTCGAAGGCGCGGAGGATGCGATCGGCTTTGCCAGCGGCATGTCGGCGATCTCTTCCACCGTACTTTCCTTCGTCCAGCCGGGCGACCGCATCGTTGCGGTAAAACATGTCTACCCTGATGCCTTCCGACTCTTCGGCACGCATCTCAAGCGCATGCGCATCGATGTTACCTATGTGGATGGGCGCGACGAGGAGGCGGTCGCGAAAGCGCTTCCCGGCGCCAGGCTCTTCTACATGGAAAGCCCGACGAGCTGGGTCATGGATGCCCACGACATCGCGGCTCTGGCGGCGCTCGCCAAGGCTGAGGGCATTGTCACTGTCGTCGACAACAGCTGGGCAAGCCCGGTCTTCCAGCAGCCGATTGCGCTCGGTGTCGATCTCGTCATCCACTCGGCCTCGAAATATCTGAGCGGCCACAGCGATGTCGTCGCCGGTGTCGTCGCCGGTTCGGAGGAATTGATCGGCCGCATCCGCTCCGAGGCCTACCCCTATCTCGGCGGCAAGCTTTCGCCCTTCGACGCCTGGCTGCTGATCCGTGGCTTGCGCACGCTGCCGATCCGGATGAAGGCGCATGAGCGCTCGGCGCTTGCGATCGCCCGCCGCTTGGCCGAGCATCCGCTCATCGAAACCGTCTGTCATCCGGGTCTCGGCAACCATCTGCCGCCGGGGCTTTCGGGCACGTCCGGGCTCTTCTCCTTCGTCTTCCGCGAAGGCGTCGACGTCCGCCGCTTCGCCGATCACCTGCAAGTTTTCAAACTCGGCGTCTCCTGGGGCGGCCACGAAAGCCTCGTGGTGCCGGGTGAAATCGTTCTGGCGCAGAAAGCTGAGCCCAATTCCGCGGTCGCCTTCGGCATTTCTCCGCGGTCGGTAAGGCTCCATGTCGGCCTGGAGGGAACGGAGGCCCTCTGGAGCGATCTCGAAGCGGCGATCAGTGCCGCTTCATAATGGCTGACAGGAGCGGCTCGGGAAAAATCTAAACGATTTTCGCCCCGCCCGCTCTGCGAGTTTCGATCAACGGTCAAGAACAGAGGGAACAAGGATGAGGAAACTAATCACAGCCACCCTGCTCGCCACGCTGATGGCCGGCAGCGCACTTGCCGACACGAAGCTCAAGCTCGTCGAGGTCATCACGAGCCCCGAGCGCACCGAAACGCTGAAATCGATCGTTGCGAAGTTCGAAGCGGCGAACCCCGGCACCACCGTCGAGATCATCTCGCTGCCCTGGGGCGAGGCCTTCCAGAAATTCGCGACGATGGTCTCCGCAGGCGAAATCCCGGATGTCATGGAAATGCCGGATACCTGGCTGTCGCTCTACGCCAATAACGGCATGCTCGAAAGCCTCGAACCCTACCTTGAAAAATGGGAGCATACCGCCGGCCTGACGGAGCGGGCCCTGGAGCTCGGTCGAGACGTCGACAACACCGCCTACCTGCTGCCCTACGGCTTCTACCTCCGAGCGATGTTCTACAACAGGAAGCTCCTCTCCGAAGCCGGCGTTGCCGAGCCGCCGAAGACAATGGACGATTTCGTGAAAGCTTCCGAGGCCATCTCGAAGCTGCCGGGCAAATACGGCTACTGCCTGCGCGGCGGACCGGGCGGGCTCAATGGGTGGGTGATGTTCGGCGCCACCATGGCCGGCGACAACAAGTTCTTCAACGAGGACGGCACTTCGACGATGAACAGCGAGGGCTGGGTCAAGGGACTTACCTGGGTCATCGACCTTTACAAGAAGGGGCTGGCGCCGAAGGACAGCGTCAACTGGGGCTTCAACGAGATCGTCGCCGGCTTCTACAGCGGCACCTGCGCGTTCCTCGACCAGGATCCGGATGCGCTGATCGCGATCGCCCAGCGCATGAAGCCGGAGGATTTCGGCGTCACGACCATGCCGAAGGGGCCGAGCGGCAAGACCTTCCCGACGATTGGCTATGCCGGCTGGTCGATGCTTTCCGCCAGCGAGAACAAGGATCTTTCCTGGAAGCTGATCGAAACGCTCGAGGGTCCGGAGGGCAATATCGAATGGAACAAGCGCACCGGTGCGCTGCCGGTGCACAAGTCGGCCGAGAAAGACCCCTTCTATTCAAGTCCGCAGTTCAAGGGCTGGTTCGAGGAACTGGCCGACAAGGACGTCATCCCGACCGTCATGCCGACCTATCTCGAAGAATTCGCCTTCTTCAAGGATTCGCTGGCGATCAAAACGAGCCAGGAAGCGCTCCTCGGCGACATCACACCGGAGGAGCTCGCCAATCAGTGGGCGGACTACCTGACCAAGGCGCAGCAGAAATATCTGGCGAACAAGAAATGACAGCGACAGGGGCGGCGGCCGTCGCCGCCCTCTCCTCGAAACAAGGTCACGTCGAAAGAGGCGGCAGGAAGGAACCCTGATCGATGGATTACGCTGCACGCCAGAAAGGCTTGTCCGCATACCGGCCGCCGCTCACGAAGCGCATCGCGGATGCCTCGGCGCCCTATCTCTATAGCGCCCCGGCATTGATCCTGATCGTGACCGTAATGCTGGTGCCACTGGTGCTTGGCGTCTCCTATGCCTTCCGCGACGTACAGCTTCTCAAACCCTTCTCCGGCGCCTTCATCGGCCTCGATCACTTTCGCGCATTGTCGAGGGACGAAGCTTTCTTCCGCTCGCTCAGGAACACGCTCTGGTGGACCGGCGCCTCGGTGCTTCTTCAATTCACCTTCGGCCTCATCCTGGCATTGCTGCTCGACAAGCCCTTTCGCGGCCGTGCGCTTGCCCAGGCGCTCGTCTTCCTGCCCTGGGCGGTGCCGAGCTTCCTCGCCGGCCTCAACTGGGCCTGGCTCTTCAACCCCGTCGTTGGACCGGTGCCGCACTGGCTCTACGCCATCGGCATAATGAGCCAGCCGGGCAACATCCTCTCGGACCCTCAGCTTGCCATGTGGGGACCGATCATCGCCAATATCTGGTGGGGCATCCCGTTCTTCGCGATCACGCTGCTCGCCGCGCTTCAGGCGATACCGCGCGACCTCTACGAAGCCGCGAGCATCGACGGCGCCGGCCCGATCCAGCGCTTCCTGTCGATAACGCTGCCCTTCCTCGCGCCGACCATTGCGATCACCATCCTGTTGCGGACGATATGGATCTCGAACTTCGCTGACTTGATCATCGTCATGACCGGCGGCGGACCGGCCGACCGAACCCAGATCGTCGCGAGCTATATCTTCACTCAGGCGTTCAAGCGGCTCGACTTCGGCTACGCCTCGGCGGTGGCGCTGGTGCTCCTGGCTCTTCTCCTCGTCTATTCGCTGTTGATCGTCATCCTGCGGCAATGGCTGCTCAGCAAGGATTGAGACCGATGCGCGCCAAGCCTCTCCTCCTCACCGTGGCACACCGTCTGGCGATCCTCGCCTATGTCGCCTTCGCGCTCTTCCCGCTCTTCTGGCTGCTGAAGGTCGCAGTGACGCCCAACGATCTCCTCTATTCCGAGGGCATCCGCCTCTGGCCGTCGCGCGCGAGCTTCGATCATTTCGATTTCGTGCTGAGGCACAGCGCCTTTCCGGTTTTCTTCCGCAACAGCGTGATCGTCTCCGGCTCGACCGCCGTCGTCGTCACGATCCTCGCCTCGCTCTCCGGCTACGCGCTCTCGCGTTTCCGCTTCCGCGGCAAGTACTGGCTGGTAACCCTGATGCTGTTGACCCAGATGTTCCCGCTGGTGATGCTGGTTGCGCCGATCTTCAAGATCCTCTCGCCAATGGGGCTTACCAACAGCCTGACCGGCCTCGTCATCGTTTACTCGGCCTTCAACGTGCCCTTCGCCACCTTTCTGATGCAATCCTTCTTCGACGGGATTCCAAAGGATCTCGAAGAGGCGGCGATGATCGACGGGGCCACGCAGTTCGTCGCCTTCCGCCAGATCATCCTGCCGCTGACGCTGCCCGGCATCGCGGCAACACTCGGGTTCGTCTTCACCGCCGCCTGGAGCGAGCTGCTCTTCGCGTTGATGCTGATCTCCGGCAATGAGCAGGCAACCTTCCCGGTCGGGCTTCTCTCCTTCGTCTCGAAATTCTCCGTCGACTTCGGACAGATGATGGCCGCCGGCGTGCTGGCGCTGATCCCGGCCTGCCTCTTCTTCCTGCTCATTCAACGCTATCTCGTCCAGGGCCTCACGGCCGGCGCGGTCAAAGGCTAGAGCCTTTCATGGTTAAATGGAAACAATTCTGTTGGCTTAAGCGGAGCGGAATGTTTGCTCGGCTGGCGGGCGCCGTAGCCCAAGCATACGGCCAAGCCAGCCGAGCAAACAGGCCGCCCGCTTCAGCCAACCCGAAGGGCCGGGCATCTTTCCGCCAGGATCAGAGGCGATCGCCTCGGCCGTACCTTCGGGTACGACCTTCGCCAATCGCCTCTGCCCTGACGAAACCC
>JAPSJG010000199.1 GCA_031178305.1 Sinorhizobium sp. | reverse complement strand
GAATGCGGCCGAGGGCGAAATCTGGGACATCGGCTATCTCGGCGACATGACGATCTTCCATATCCGGCTGAAGAGCGGCCAGGTCATCAAGGCATCGTCCCTGAACGCGGTGCGCGCGGTCGAGGATCCGCTCGGCTATGACCAGCAGGTCTGGATATCGTTCGCCGAAGACGCTGGCGTCTTGCTGAAGGATTGAAGGAGAATGGCAAAGCTCGTTCCAGCCCTTGTCAGCCGCCTGGTGATCATCATCCCCTATGCCTGGCTGCTCTTCTTCTTCCTCGTACCCTTCTTCATCGTCTTCCGCATCTCGCTCTCGCAGACTGCGATCGCCATGCCGCCCTACACGCCGGTCTTTGATCTGGCTGAAGGCCTCTCGGGCATTCTCGCAAGCATGCGCGCGTTCTCGGCGGATAATTATGTCTGGTTGACCGAGGACGTCCTCTATTTCAACGCCTATGTATCGAGCATCGTCATTGCAACGGTTTCCACCTTCCTGACGCTGCTGTTCGGCTATCCGATCGCCTACGGCATGGCGAAGGCGCCGGGGTCCATGCGGCCGATGCTCCTGATGATGGTGATCTTGCCCTTCTGGACGAGCTTTCTGATCCGCGTCTATGCCTGGATCGCGATCCTGAAGCCGGAGGGGCTGCTCAATCAATTTCTGCTGGCGATCGGCATCATCGATCAGCCGCTGATCATCCTCAACACGAACTCGGCGGTGTACATCGGTATCGTCTATTCCTACCTGCCCTTCATGGTCCTGCCTATCTACTCGGCACTCGAAAAGATGGACCACTCGCTGATCGAGGCGGCCCAGGACCTTGGTTGCACGCCGATAAAGGCTTTCTGGCGCGTGACCTTCCCGCTCTCGATTCCGGGCGTCATCGCGGGTTGCCTGCTCGTCTTCATTCCGGCCGTCGGCGAATTCGTGGTCCCCGACCTGCTCGGCGGATCGGAGACGCTGATGATCGGCAAGACGCTCTGGAACGAATTCAATTCCAACCGCGATTGGCCAGTCTCATCCGCGGTGGCGACGATCCTGCTGCTGATCCTGGTCATTCCGATCGTCTATTTCCAGAACGTCCAGTCCAGGGTCGATGGCGAGGGGAGGTGAGGATGGAGAAATGGTCGCGCTTCAATATCGCCTCCGTGCTTTTGGGTTTCGGTTTTCTTTACCTCCCGATCGTCCTTCTGGTGATCTTCTCGTTCAACGAATCGAGACTGGTGACGGTGTGGGCCGGGTTTTCAACCAAATGGTACACCCAGCTCTGGTACAACGAGAGTTTGCTAAATGCTGCCTGGGTCACCGTGCGAGTGGCATTCCTCTCGGCCACCTTGGCGACGGTTCTCGGCACGATGGCGGCGCTGGCGCTGGTGCGTTATTCGCGCTTTCGTGGACGCGTGCTCTTTTCCGGCATGGTCTATGCGCCGCTGGTGATGCCGGAGGTGATCACCGGGCTTTCGCTGCTCTTGCTCTTCGTGGCGATCGGTCTCGATCGCGGCTTTTGGACGATCACCCTCGCCCATATCACCTTCACAATGTGCTTCGTTGCCGTTGTCGTGCAGTCACGGCTCTTGAGTTTTGATCAGTCGATCGAGGAGGCGGCGCTGGACCTCGGGGCCACCCCGGTCAGGGCATTCTTCGCCATCACCCTGCCGGTGATCGCACCGGCGGTGTTTTCGGGCTGGGTCCTCGCTTTCACGCTCTCACTCGACGACCTCGTCATTGCGAGCTTCACGACCGGCCCGGGCGCGACGACCTTGCCGATGAAGATCTACAGTCAGGTCCGCCTGGGGGTCACGCCGGAAATCAACGCGATCTCTACGATCCTGATCGGCATTGTCGCTCTGGGTGCCGTCATCGCTTCGCTCGTGACCAAGAGGCGGGAGGTACAGCGCGCGAAGGATGAACGCGCAGCCTTTGCGGCAATCGGCTAGAGCATGTCACCTGATGTCGCACAAATAAGAGCGGCGTGCCTCACTTCGGACCGACGAGTATCGAAAGCGGCGAGATAACGGCGTTCGGCCAGGAACCGCCGACGAAGAAGTGCAAGGGCTGGCCATCGGCGGGAGCGGCGTCCTCGAGCGTCCCGGCGAGTGCTAGGCTGCCGTTGCGATAGGGAATGACGCCAGCCAGGGAAATATTGCCGGATGGGCTGACGAGATCGGCCCGATCGAGCCGCGCCGTTCCATCGGCAAAGCTCGCTTCAATGTCGGCGGCCTGGAAGTCAAACGTCGCTTCGTTTGCCTGCGACAGGGAAAAGAACTCGCCCTTGCGCAGCAGATCGGTGAAGGCGTGGACGTCGAACCCCACCAGGTTGCCATTCGTCAGCGAGTAGATGAGACGTCCTGAAACGTCGCCGATACCGGAATCCCAGAAAGGCCGATTGGTGCCGATATCGAGGTTCAGCATACCCGTGCCGTCCGGCATCGGGCCTTTGAGGCCGAAGCCGGCAAGCACCGCGGCAAAGTCCGCGTTCATAAGGCTCAACTGCAGCCGGCCGCCATGCTCCAGCCCTTTCTCGGACAGCACTGCACGGCCGCTCAAGCTGCCGCCGGCATAGATGCTGTCGCCGATGTCGAGCGAGGCACGGTTGCCGTTGATGATCACTCCGGCGGCCAGCTCCGTCAAATGCAAGGGCCCGACGAGCACCTCCTGCGCAGAAAGCCGGATATCGGTGCGCCACACCCGTACGAAGTTTTCCAGCAGTTGCCACAGGCGACCGCTCCGATCGAGCGGTGTGCGCATCGAGATCGGCAGACCGTTCAGGTCGATGCGGTCGAAAGCCAGAGTTCCGCCGATCTGCGGCTCTTTCCCGTCCGGCAAGGCGATGTCGAGAACGCCCGTCGCCGTGGCACCACCCAAAGTCAGCTGCAATGCGTCGAGTTTCAGTGCGTCTTCGCCGGTCACCACCTTCGCATCGATGCTGAAACCGCCCGGGGGAAGGCCGGTGTCCTCCGCCCGCGCGAACCACGTGGCGAGCGCCGCGAGCGACGGCACCGACAGCTGCAGGTGACCGGAAGCAAAGGGCGTGAGCAGAAGATTGCCGGTGCCTTCGAAGGAGAAGGTAAGCGGAGCTGATGTGATCGAGGTCTTGAGGGGCGCGTTGCGCCTCGCGAAAAGCGCGAGCGGATCGTCGCAGACAAATGCCCAACCCACTTTCTGTCCAGCAAGAACCGTCGAGAATTGCGCGCTGAGCCGCTCGGCGTAGGAGGGCCATTTGACAGTGCCGGCGATACCGGCAAGATCGATGCCGGCGCTGTCGCCCGACAGCGAATCCTTGATTTTTAGCCGCCCATTTTCGATGGCGATGCTGCCGAGGGGGTCGTTCACTTCCGGCGTTGGACCGGCGGCCAGCCAACTCGGTGTTGGCCAATTGGTCGTGCCGTCGGCACGGCGCTCTATGGTGATGACCGGATCGATGAGAGTGACATCCTTGAGCGCCGGTTCGCCGCGGAGCGCCGACAGCAAGCTGAAGGAGGCAGTGATATGGCCGATCTCGGCGAGGGGACGCGGCTGCGGTCCGGTCGACATGATCGTTGCGGAAGGAAGGGTGACCAGAGGCTCCGGCCAGAAGCGGATCTCGGGTTCTCCGCTGATCCTGCTTTCGCCGCCGGACCAGCTGTCGAGCAACCGTTCCATCGTCGCGCGCGCATCCGTTCGCGTGACGATGAGGGGCAGGGCGGCGTTGTAGCCGAGTGCAAGTATGACGCCGACCGCCGCCGACCAGGCGACATGGCGGCGGCGCAGCCGCTGCCTCAAGGCGCTCGATGCCTTCAGCATATATGTTTTCATTTGCCCGTTTGCCGTCGCCCTTGCGTGAGACCGTCTGGATAGGCCGATGCTTTGGAGAATGCAAATGCGGCGGCGTGGAAATGTCTTCCCGGCCGGTTCGGGGTCCAGAAGCATGCTGTTTATCTTGCGTTGCAGCATGGTATAGAAGCAGACAATGGAGTGGAGGAGAAGATGCAGACAGATCGACCCTTGTGGGTTCCGAACGCCGAAACGCTCGAGCGGAGCCCCATGGCTGAGTTCATCGCCTGGTGTGGGCGGCGCTTCGGCCGTACGTTTGCCGACTACGACACCTTTCACGACTGGTCGGTTGCCGAGCGCGGGGATTTCTGGACCGCCGTGTGGGAGCATTGCGGCGTCATCGGCGAGCGCGGCGAGAGGGCGCTGGTCGATGGTGAGCGGATGCTGGAGGCCCGCTTCTTCCCGGACGCGAAACTCAACTTTGCCGAAAACCTTATGCGCCGGAGCGGCAATGGCGATGCACTGATCTTCCGCGGCGAGGACAAGGTCCGCTATCGGCTCTCCTGGGACGAATTGCTGGGCCTGGTGTCGCGGCTGCAGCAGGCGTTGAGGTTGCGAGGCGTCGGCGTCGGCGACCGTGTCGTCGCGATGATGCCGAACCTGCCGGAAACGATCGCGCTGATGCTCGCCACCGCGTCCGTCGGAGCGATCTGGTCGTCCTGTTCTCCCGATTTCGGAGAGCAGGGCGTGCTCGACCGCTTCGGCCAGATCGGCCCGAAACTGTTCATCGCCTGCGACGGCTACTGGTATAACGGCAAGCGCCAGGACATCGACGTAAAGGTGCGTGCGGTAGCGGCGAGGCTCGGCGTCCCGACGCTCGTCGTCCCCTATGCGGGTGACAGCGCCGCGCTTGCGGCATCGATCGAAGGCGGTGTGACGCTCGCGGATTTCATCGCCGGCTTTGAAGCAAAGCCGCTCACCTTCGAGCGATTGCCCTTCGCCCATCCGCTCTACATTCTCTTTTCCTCCGGTACGACCGGAGTGCCGAAATGCATCGTGCACTCGGCCGGCGGAACCCTGCTTCAGCACCTGAAGGAGCACCGATTCCATTGCGGTCTCAAGGAGGGCGAACGACTCTTCTACTTCACCACCTGCGGCTGGATGATGTGGAACTGGCTTGCTTCGGGCCTGGCGGTCGGAGCGACGCTTTGCCTTTATGACGGCTCGCCTTTCTATCCTGACGGCAACGTGCTCTTCGATTACGCGGCCGAGGAGCGCTTCGCCGTCTTCGGAACTTCGGCGAAATACATCGATGCGGTGCGCAAAGGCGGTTTCACGCCCGTGACCACCCATGATCTTTCCGCCCTGCGCCTCATCACCTCGACCGGCTCGCCGCTGTCGCCGGAGGGCTTCTCGTTCGTCTATGAGGGTATCAAAGCGGACGTCCAGCTTGCCTCCATCTCCGGCGGCACCGACATCGTCTCCTGTTTCGTGCTCGGAAACCCTCTGAAGCCGGTCTGGCGCGGCGAGATCCAGGGGCCGGGCCTGGGCCTCGCCGTTGACGTCTGGAACGACGAGGGCAAGTCGGTGCGCGGCGAAAAGGGCGAACTCGTCTGTACCAAGGCGTTTCCGTCGATGCCGGTGATGTTCTGGAACGATCCCGACGGTGCGAAATATCGCGCCGCCTACTTCGAGCGCTTCGATAATGTATGGTCCCACGGCGATTTTGCCGAGTGGACGCCGCATGGCGGCATCATCATCCATGGCCGCTCCGACGCGACGCTCAACCCAGGCGGCGTGCGCATCGGCACGGCAGAAATCTACAATCAGGTCGAGCAGATGCCGGAGGTGGCCGAGGCGCTCTGCATTGGCCAGGATTGGCAGGACGACGTTCGTGTCATCCTCTTTGTTCGGCTGGCGCCAGGGGTCGAACTCACGGCCGAGCTGACGCAGGCGATCAAGAACCGCATCCGCTCCGGTGCATCGCCGCGCCACGTGCCGGCAAAGGTCATCGCCGTTGCCGATATCCCGCGTACCAAATCAGGCAAGATCGTCGAGCTTGCGGTCCGCGACGTCGTGCACGGTCGTCCCGTCAAGAACAAGGAAGCGCTGGCAAATCCCGAAGCCCTCGACCTTTTCGCTAAAATGGAAGAGCTGAAGAGCTGAAGCGCGCTCCCGGGTGTGGAGTCTTCTGACTCAGGTTGATGGGATGAGGAGATTTGACCCGGGTTGTCGGCCCAAGACAAACATGATCGTAGCGATACGGCAGGCGTCCCGAAGGACAACGCCGGCGGTTAACCTATTTGGGCCTGCGGAATTAACCAACGTCGCTGAGTTGCAGCGGAATACCTAAAATTCCCGGATCGGCAGGTAAGGTCTTGTTTACTTTCACGGGGCATGGTCGGGATAACTTGAGCCGACCGATCCACGGCCGGTGCCCGCAGCAGCGATGCTGCTGTCGACATGATGTCGCGGGTTCTCGAGCATTTGTTGGTTAGCATTGACTCAAAGGCAGCCTCGAGCTGCCTCTTTTTTTGCCCGCAGCGGTGAACGGCCCTGTTCTCTGACTTACGACCGGCTATCGAGCGAGCGTGAGACCAGGATGACCGGAATCATGCCGGCGATGACGATGATTATCGCCGCAACGGATGCGTCCTCCACCCGTGCACGCGAAGCATCCTCATAGACGAGGGTGGCGAGCGTATTGAAGTTGAAGGGGCGCAACATGATCGTCGCCGAGAGTTCCTTCATCGTCTCGATGAAGACGAGCAGCGCTGCGGTCAAAACCGCCGGCCGCATCATCGGGAGCAGCACGCTGCGCAGGGTCTGGGCACTTGTCCGCCCGAGTGCCCGGGCAGCCATGTCGAGATGCGGCGAGAGCTTATGGAAGCCGGCATCGAGGGTACCCTCGGCCATGGTGAGAAAGCGCACGGTGCAGGCGTAGACGATCGCAATGCTGGTCCCGCTCAGGAGAAGGCCGGTGGAAAAACCAAAGATGTCGCGCAATCTGGCGTCTATGGCGTTGTCGATCGCAGCAAGCGGGAAAAGCACGCCGATCGCCAGCACCGTACCCGGTACTCCGTAGCCGAACGAGGCCAGTCGCCCGGCGACATCCGTGATCGGGGAACGCCCGGTTCGCGCCGCATAGGCCAGAACGAAGCCCAGAAACACCGCCGCAAGTGCAGTCAGACCGGATACGAGCACGCTGTGCATGAACGCATCGATGAGGCGCGGGGCAAGGAACTGGTCGATGCGCTTCA
>JAPSJG010000198.1 GCA_031178305.1 Sinorhizobium sp. | reverse complement strand
CGAGTTCGGCTCCGAGCCACCAGGCGCAGCTCTGTATTTCGCCCGCATTGGGCTTGGAATGGATTCGCCGCTTTCCCCGCTGTTCATATTTGAAGTGTTTCACGGCGTTGGTGACGTAGCATTCGCTCCGCTCTATCCCTGCCTCTTCCAGGCACTCTGCGAAGAGAAGCCCCGCGGGCCCGACAAAGGGATGGCCCTCGATGTCCTCGCGATGGCCGGGCTGCTCGCCTATGAAGAAGAGTCTGGCGTCTTGAGGGCCTTCGCCGAAGACGAGCTGGGTGGCGTTCTTATAAAGGTCGCAGCGTTGGCATCCCTCGGCCTGTTGGTTGATCGCGCGCAGGGAAGCTCCGCTTGCATGTTCGCCGGCAAGAGCTGGGCCGAGCTTCATCTTGTTCGCCTCGCCCTTGCAGGGCGGTCGCCGCCTCCGCCCGCGGCTGAAACCTCATGCACGGCCACCAGAATTCCGGGTGCCCGCAGAGTCGCCTTTTCGGCAAGCCAGCCGGCAGACCAAATCACTGCGCCCTCGGTTCCGGGAACGGCGTGTTCCGCATCGTCGAGATTTAGTCTCAGCTGAAGGTTCGCGCGCGGGAAGCGCCAATCAATCGCGACAACGCCATCGGTCGTCTGGTGGACGTGGACCGCCTTCGGAGGGGCAACGAGTGGAACTATGTGGCGCATGCGCAGCTCTATCAGGCGGCTGAGCTTTTCACGCTCTCGGCGTCCGCCCTCGCGCTCGGCCCGTTTCCAGTCCAGTTTGGATGATGCGAAGGTTTGTGCATCGATCGGGTCGGGCATGCGTTCGGGGTCCTCTGCCCGGCCACCGAAATTCTCCGCTTCCTCTGGCCGATTTTCGCGAATGGCATCCGCGATCTCGCCCTGGTAATCCGCGAAGAAATGAAACGGCCGAGTTTCGCCGTAGTCGTCACCCATGAACAAGAGCGGGACCTGCGGCGAGAGCAGGAGGAGCGCCGTTAAAACGTCCATGACATCGGCGGCGACGAGCGTTCGCAATCGTTCCCCGAGCGCACGATTGCCAATTTGGTCATGGTTTTGCAGGAAAGCGACGCGGGCCAGCGGCATCATTGGACATGTGCTCTTTTCAGCTGCGGAGCGCCGTTGGAAGCCGCTTGCGAGAACGTCCTTCAGGATTCTCCAAGGATCTTCCGCGTAAGCTGCGTAGTGGCCAATGGCCTCGCCCGTCGCAATTACGTGGATCGCATGATGCAAGTCGTCGTTCCAGTTGGCCGAGAAGTGCAACGGGACCGCATCGGGCGAATAGGCGACGAGATCCCGACGCCTCTCCTCGTCCTCCACGACCAGATGGACGTGCCTGCCAGGGAAAGCCTGGCGCACGGTCGCAGCAAGCTCGTGAAGAAACGTCGGATCCTGCCTGTCCTTGATATGCCCGATAGCGTCGAGGCGCAGGCCGTCAAAGCGAAAGTCGCGCAGCCAATAGAGGGCGTTTTCGAGGAAATATCGGCGAACGGCCGGCTCGTTGAATTCGACCGCCGAGCCCCACGGGGTCGATCGCCTGTGGTTGAAGAAACGCGATGCATAACGCGGAAGCGCGTTTCCCAGCGGACCGAAATGATTGTAGACGACATCGAGCAGGACCATCATTCCGTGGCCGTGCGCGGCATCGACGAGCGCCTTGAGGTCTTCGGGCGTGCCATAGGCGTTATGTGGCGCAAAATGCAGAACGCCGTCGTAGCCCCAACCGCGGTTTCCGGGAAACTGGGCCACCGGCATGATCTCCAACGCCGTTATGCCGGCCCGCGCAAGTTCGCCGAGGCGCTGAATAGCCGCCTTGAACGTGCCTTCATCGGTAAAGGTACCAACGTGAAGCTCGTAGATAACCGCTTCGCTCCAAGCGCGGCCGCGCCACTCGACCTGCTGCCACGGAAAGCGGTTCTGGTCTGTCAGGATGGAGGGGCCATCGAGATCGTGCGCCTGGGCACGTGACGCCGGATCGGCGAGCCTCGTTCCGTCCGCGAGAGCGAACTGGTATGGGCAACCGACATCCGCCGGTACGACGGCCGAGAACCAGCCGTCCTCTTGGCTCTCCATTTTCGTTTTTCGATCGCCAACCACGACGTCCATGCGCCGCCGGTCCGGAGCCCAGATGCGGAATTCCGCTTGGCCCGATGCAAGAAGCCTTGGCCCCCATGCTGTTATTGCAGTCTCGCGTGTAAGCATTGGCCGTTGCCCTATCGCCCCGATGAATCTAGCCCACGCTGTGCAGCAGTCTGGAACGACATGCACACGAAAAGGCGCCAAAGCGCGCCCAGGCGCGAACGTGCTTTAACAACCCGGACCCTGATGCAAAGTTCCGACCCTCGGGCGGCGCCCTCCTTGCATGCGCCGGAACAAACGCAATCGCAGTGCGTTCGCACCTCGCGCGGTAGTATCCTCTATGTTGTTGGTCTTGCTTGAAGCCGAAAGTCGAATGTGCCCATGGACCTCTCCTTCTCCAAGTTGGACTTCCTCAAGCCGGAGCTTGGAGCAGATTACATAGGCGACGGTACGCATTTCGCGCTCTTTTCAGCTCACGCGGAAAGGGTTGACCTTTGCTTGTTCTCTGACGACGGTCACGACGAGATCGCGCGCCTGCCCTTGCCGACACGCGAAGGTGACGTGTGGTCAGGTTTCCTCCCGGGGATCGGCCCTGGCGCTATTTATGGATATCGCGTGCACGGCCCTTACGATCCGAGGAACGGGCACCGCTTCAATCCCAATAAGCTGCTCCTCGATCCCTATGCCAAACAGATATTTGGACAGCTGACGTGGCATGATGCCTTGTTCGGATATCGTGTCGGGCACGAGGAAGCCGACCTGAGTTTCGATGAGCGGGACAGCGCTCCGTATATGGTGAAGGCCGTCGTGCAGAATCCCGAGTTCGACTGGGAGGGCGAACAGGCGATCCGGCGCCCTTGGACGGACACCGTGATCTATGAAGCGCATATTCGCGGCTTGACGCTGATGCATCCGGCCATACCGGAGCACGAACGCGGTACGTTCGGGGCAATGGCGCATCCCGCGATCATCGAGCATCTGGCGAAGCTCGGCGTGACGGCGGTGGAACTCCTCCCGGTCCAATATTTCCTCGATGATCGGTACCTGGTCGAAAGGGGCTTACGCAATTATTGGGGCTATCAGCCGCTCGGCTATTTCGCTCCGGCCCGTCGCTATCTCTCGAACGGAAGCATCCAGGAATTCAAATCGATGGTGAAGGCCTTCCACGCCGCCGGCATCGAAGTAATCATGGATGTGGTCTACAACCACACAGGCGAAGGTTCCGAGCTCGGCCCGACCTTGTCTTTCCGCGGCATCGACAACCTGAGCTATTATCGGCAGTCGCCCGATGGCAGGCACACATTCGATATGACAGGCACCGGCAACACGCTCAACGTCGCTCATCCCATGGTGCTTCGGATGGTCCTCGACAGCCTGCGTTACTGGGTTACCGCGATGCATGTGGACGGTTTTCGGTTCGATCTGGCGAGTGCGCTCGGCCGGGAACAGATCGATTTCGACAGGGAGGGCGGATTTTTTGACGCTATTCGTCAGGATCCCATCCTTGCCGGCGTGAAACTGATTGCCGAACCGTGGGACATAGGGGACGGCGGCTATCAGCTCGGTGGGTTCCCCCCGCCCTTTCGGGAATGGAACGACCGGTTTCGCGACGATGTGCGGCGCTACTGGAGGCGCGATGACGGGCAACTGGCTGCCCTTGCGCAGCGGCTAGTGGGCTCTCCGACCGAATTCAACCACTCCGGACGTGTGGCGACCTCTTCCGTCAATCTTGTCAGCGCTCATGACGGCTTCACGCTGATCGACACGGTGTCGTTCAACGAGCGGCACAATGAGGCGAACGGTGAAGACAACCGGGACGGACATGGGGACAATTGTTCAGACAACCTCGGTGTCGAAGGCGCCACCGACGATGAGACTATCCTTGCGGCCCGCTCGCGCCGGCGTCGAGCGATGATGGCGACCCTTATGCTCAGCCAGGGCGTTCCCATGGTGCTTGGCGGAGACGAGATTGGTAACAGCCAGGGCGGCAACAACAACAGCTATTGCCAGGACAATGAAATCGGCTGGGTCGATTGGCCTGCCGGCGATCACGACTTCCTCGCCTATTGCCGGAGTTTGATCGCCTTGCGGCTTGCGAACCCCCTTCTTCGCCAGGACGGCTTCGTGACTGGGGAACTGGTCACATGGCTGCGTCCCGACGCCGGAGTCATGACGGATGAGGATTGGCATCAGCCCGAGCAGCAGGCGATCGGGGTACATCTGCACGATGCCGGCGACGAGGCTGATTTGCTCCTTGTCTTCAACGCCGGCATCGATTGCCGCTTTTCATTGCCTGAGCCCAGGCAAGGCTGGCAATGGCACCGCGTGTTTGACAGCGCAAGTGGCAGCTTCCAGCCCGCAGACGTCCGTGACGTCGAGGGGATAACCCGACAAAGCGCGGTCGTATTCGTTGCAAGCGCTCAAGCCGCCGAGCGGTAACGCGTAGTTGGAGTGCCCGCCCCACATTCCTCGGATGGCCGGCCCCCCCGGTCCGAAAGCGACATGCTGCTTCACGGAACAAATGAGTGACTCGGTCGTTGGCAATAATCGGGCAGCTCAACGATCGAGTGGAGATGGGAGATGGATGACAGGGAAGAACTCATCCGGCGGCGAGCTTATGCCATCTGGGAGCGGGAAGGCCGGCCGGAAGGTCAGGACAAGCGGCATTGGGAGCAGGCCAGTCGCGAGATGACCCGCGGCGATCCACCCAGTCCGATGGAAGAGACGGAAGGCGCTACCGGCGCACTGAACTCGCCCGTGAGCCCGCCGTCGCATAGAGAGGCCGACGATCCCGATGCCGGTCAGGTTTAACGAGGAGTACCGAATATGCGCGTAGCAGACGTGATGACAAAAAATGTTCATGTAGTGAGCCCGCAGGACACGGTCGCGGCAGTTGCTCAGCACATGGCCGAGAACGATATCGGATTCCTGCCTGTCGGCGAGAATGACCGGCTGGTCGGGATGATCACAGACCGCGACATCGTGGTCCGTTGCGTTGCTAATGGCCGCGACGCCAGTACGCGCGTCGCAGACGTGATGACATCCGACGTCAAATATTGTTTCGACGATGAGGAACTCTCCGATGTCGCTCATAACATGGGCGATGAACAGGTCCGCCGGATGCCAGTGGTCAATCGCGCTAAACGCCTCGTCGGCGTCATATCGCTTGCGGATGCCGCTCATGCCGATCCGTCCCTGGCGGGCGTCGGCCTTCAAGGCATTACGGATCCGGGCGGGGCCCACAATCAATAGCGCGAACCCGCTGTGTCACGCCCACTCGGCTCCCGCAAGAGGCGCCCATCGAGAGGCGGCGCATCGCACGATTGCCGTTGAACGCGGTTTTCTGAACCGAAAATGAACGGCCAAGGGAACTATCGCTTCGCCGGTACGTTGGCATTGTTCCCAACCGCGAAGGAGACCGCGATGCGACAGAAGTTCAAGCGCGCCAGACCACAACCGACTGACGCCGGAGTGCAGGATTCTCGACGGCGCCGCAGGAACGCGGCCGAACCTCAGGTCATCGTGCCTCATCAGGTGGACTTACCCCTGCCGACGCCTCCTTCGGAAGAGATCAAGGTTCCGGCATCGGTTGACGGCAGGAGTCTGAGCAATGGACGGTCGTGATGCGTTCACCACCGTGGCATCGCTCATGACGCCGACGGTGTACACGATATCGACGGGCGACTCTGCCCAGTCCGCAGCGCGGCTTATGGCTGAGACGGGGGTGGGTTTTCTCCCAGTTGAGTTTCCGCCCGTCGGCGCAATCCTTGGCGTTATCTCCGACAGAGACATCGTCGCATCCGTTCTGGCAAAGGGACTGTCTACAACGGCAGCCGTTCGCGAATTCATGGTCGTTTCGCCGGAGACCTGCTCGCCAGGCGACAGCGTTCTGACTGCTGCGCAAAAGATGGCGAACTGCGGAATCCGACGGCTGGTGGTCGTAGACGAAAACCGCCACGCGGTCGGTGTCCTGGCACTGGCGGACATTGCCAGAGTATATCCCGAGGTCGGCGCCGTCGTAGTGGCTGCGGCGGCGGAGGAGAGGCGCAATGCAGCGGGGAAACAGCAGTATGGTTGAGCTGACTGTCGATCGGCTGTGGGACGAGCCTGTAATCCTGGAAAAGGATGATCGCGTGTTCCGGGTGCAAAGCACAAGGGACGCGTTTCTGTGTCTCAAGAACCACTGGCCTCAAACCGCGAGTCCCGCCCGCGAAACGGCCCTTTCGACGTGCGCCGCGGCATTGAACGGCGACGCTTCGCCGGCCGTCGCTCAGTCCACGTTTCTCGATGCAGCGACGGAAGCGGGATTTCGCGTGAGCCGCTGGCCCCGCGAGGATTCATGAAACGGCCGGCACTGTCCGCCCGTTTGGTCGAGGGTGCGTCGCCTTGGCTTTGCGCGAGACTAAGCGAGGAGTTCCGGCAGTGAAGGCGCCAATATCGAAACGTGTGGCACTGGTGACGGGCGCCGGCTCAGGCATCGGTAAAGCGGTTGCACTAAAGCTTGCCGAAGACGGCATGGCCGTCGCGGTGCTCGGACGATCTCCGGAGGAAAATGCGGCTACCGTCGAGGCGATTCGCTCGCAGGGCGGCGACTCGCTGGCGCTCATCGCAGATGTCGCGGATGAGCGCCTAATGCGCGCGGCAATCGAACAGCTGATTACAGATCTGGGTCGGCTCGATGTCGTCGTCGCAAATGCTGGAATCAATGGCGTCTGGGCGCCGATAGACGATCTCAAGCCGCACGAGTGGGACGAGACGATCGCAACCAATCTGCGCGGGACATATCTCACCTTCCACCTCTGTGTGCCGCATCTGAAGGCGGCCGGCGGCGGTGCGATCGTCGTCGTCTCCTCGATCAACGGCACCCGCACGTTCACGACACCGGGCGCCACGGCCTACGCCGCGACGAAGGCGGCGCAGGTCGCAATGGTGCAGCAATTGGCGTTGGAACTCAGCAAACACCAAATCCGCGTGA
>JAPSJG010000197.1 GCA_031178305.1 Sinorhizobium sp. | reverse complement strand
CGATGAGGTTATACTGGGTGAGAAGATCCGCGTTCTGCAGGCGCAGGCTCTTTTCCATACGGCGCGAGTTCGCATAGGTCTCAACGCCGAAGGCCATGACGCCCGTGGCGCGCAACGCATCCCAGACGGCCAGGCCATCCTCGTACTTCATGTGCAGTTCCCAGCCCTGTTCGCCGACATAGGAGATGCGGAAGGCGGAGACCGGCTTGCCGGCGATCTCGATCTGCTTGATCGCGGCGAAGGGGAAGTTCAGCGGATCGAGGCCGGCCGGATCGGCAACCACCTTCTTCAGCGTTTCGCGGGCACTGGGGCCCCAGATGCCGATGGTGGTGAACTTCTCCGATACGTCCGTGATGGTGACGTCGAGGCCTCGGTCTTCCGCGACACGGCGCATGTAGTGGAAGTCGCGCGGGCCGGCATCGGCGCCGTTCACGAGACGGCAGCGGTCGTCCATGCGGAAGACGGTGAAATCAGCCCGCACCATGCCCTCGTCATCGAGGAAGTGGGTGTAGACGCCCTTGCCGACATTGCCGTCTCCGCCGATCTTGGCGGCGCAAAGCCACTCGAGAAGCTCGACGTGGTCCGGACCTTCGATGTCGACCATGTGGAAGTGCGAGAGGTTGACGATGCCGCAATCCTCGCTCATCGCCAGATGTTCGGCGTTGGAAACGCGCCAGAAATGGCGGTTGTCCCACTCGTTCTCGCGCACCGGAACGCGGTTACCATATTTTTCCAGGAGGTGCTCGTTGGCGGCATAGCCGTGCGCGCGCTCCCAGCCGCCGAGTTCCATGAAGTAGCCGCCGAGCTCCTTCTCGCGCTCGTAGAAGGGCGAGCGCTTGACATTGCGGCCGCCCGCATAGGGCTCGCGCGGATGCACGGCCGGGAAGTAGATCTTTTGCGCCGCCTCAAAGCAGCGCTCCTCGATGAACTTCTCTTCGAGCTGGTGGGGGTAGAAGCGGGCATAATCGATCGAGGCATGGTCGATCTCAGTGCGTCCGTCCGTCATCCAGTCGGCGATCAGCTTGCCGTAGCCCGGGCCGTCCTTCACCCAGATGGCGACGCAGTACCAGAGGCCGCGCACCTTCTGGCTCTCGCCGCAGGAGGGGCCGCCGGCGGCCGATACCTGCAGCAGGCCATTGAAGGAGTGACCCTCGTTATAGCCGAGCTCGCCGAGGATCGGCGTCAGTTCCATGGCGCGCTCGAGCGGTTCGATGATCTGCTCCATCTCAAGGTCGCGCTGCGACGGCGACAGGCGTGCCTCATGCTTTTCGAGAATGTCGCGTGGATGGCAGAGGCGCGGATTGGTGGTCTCGTAATAGCCCCACTCGATCTGGCCGCCTTCGGTGGTCTTCGGGTCGCCGGTGTCGCGCATATAGGCCGAGTTGCCCTGGTCGCGCAGCAGCGGCAAGCCAATTTCCTTGCCGGTGCCTTCGAATTCGTTGTACGGGCCGAAGAAGGTGAGCGGATGGTCGACCGGCATGACCGGCAGGTCTTCGCCGACCATTTCGGCGATCAGGCGGCCCCAGATGCCAGCGCAGACGACGACATGGTCGGCCATGATCGTGCCGCGATGCGTGACGACGCCCTTGATGCGGCCGTTCTCGACGAGGAGCGAAGTCGCCGGCGTATTGCCGAAGACCTGCAGCTTGCCGGACTTTTCCGCCGCGTCGACCAGCTTGCCGGCAACCGTCTGCGAGCGCGGGACGACGAGGCCGGCATCCGGATCGAACATGCCGCCCATGACCTGATCTTGCTCGATCAACGGGAACATCTTCTTGATTTCGGCCGGCGAAACATAGTGCGCGCGAGTGCCGAAGGCCTTGGCGGAGGAAAGCTTGCGCTTGATCTCCTCCATCCAGGCGTCGTCGCCGGTGCGTACGATTTCCAGGCCGCCGATGCGGGCGTAGTGGCCCATCTTCTCGAAGAAGTCGATTGAATATTGCGTCGTCCAGACCGAAAGATAGTCGTGGCTCGTCGTGTAGCAGAAGTCCGAGGCATGCGCCGTCGAGCCGATATCGGTTGGAATGCCGGACTTGTCGATGCCGACGATATCGTCCCATCCGCGCTCGATCAGGTGATGGGCGACCGACGCGCCGACGATGCCACCCAGACCTACGATTACGACTTTCGCCTTTTGTGGAAACTCTGCCATGGATTGCGACCCTAGTTGGTGTTTGGCGGGATATTAGAGCGAGCAACGACGCGATTTGAGCCTGTCTACGACATTATCATCATACTGCACGACCAGTATGATGCAGGCTCGCTGAGGGGTGTCCCCCGACCTGGTTGCGAGCGGTGCTGGTCTACTGCAGGTCTCCTTGAATTGACCTCGATCGAAGGACAAAGACGTGCAGCGATCGAAAGGGCTGAAACGACCTTTGCGCGTCTGAGTAAGACGCGCGGCGCTGTAGGAAGAACCGCCCGTTACGGCGGCGGATGAATATTAAGCTCTCCAAAACTGCCGAAGAGGGGGTGCGCTCCGACCTTGGATCGCGGCTTGCCGGATGCTGTAAGAGGTACTGACATATCCCGCTCAAGATATGTTACAAGAACTGCAGCATTATGATGTGCGGATGAATTTTCCTATTGTTCGCAACGTGTTATCTATACTTACCCCGACGGGATTAATCCTGTTTATCTCATGACATGATACAAGAACGGGCATACTTTAGGCGACACTAATTGGTTGCACAATCCTGGGGGGTTGACTCGTGTCTATCTATTCAGGAACGCCGCGCCACAACGGCCGCAGTGCGCCGACAGGGATCGTCATTCAGCATCATGCGCTCGCACGTACGGTCATTGTGACGCTTCTCGAGCGCGAACTCGTCGGCTGGAACTTTATTGACATGGTCTCGACCGAGGGGCTCGACCGGGCAGTCGGGATGGACGTACGCCTGATCACGCTCGACCTGGCGGGCAGATGCGCCGGCAGCCGCAGCTTGCCTGCCGAGCTTGCGGAAATCCGGGAACGCTTTTCGGATGTGCCGGTGGCGGTGCTGGCGGACACGGACGATATGGCGAGAGCCGCTGAAGTCCTCAGGATGGGGGTTCGTGGCTTTTTCACCCCCTCGCTCCGGATAGAGCTTGCGCTCGCCGGTTTGCGCCTGGTTCTCGCCGGCGGCATCTTCTGTCCGGACCCGCTGCGGGCGATCAAGGATGGCGCTGCCGCCAATGACGACAATGGCGAGGAAACGCAACCGGGCGCGCGCGGATGCGAATTCGCCTTCGCCAACTTCACGCCGCGTGAGGTCGACGTGCTTGCCGAGCTCAGATGCGGTTCGTCAAACAAGGTCATTGCCGACAAGCTCAATCTCTCCGATCACACCGTGAAGATGCATCTGCAGCATATCATGCGCAAGCTGCAGGTGCAGAACCGGACGGAAGTCGTCGCGCTCCTGGGAGGACGTTCGGGCGGCGGTGGCAATGGCGGGATCGCAACCGGAAATACGGTGGTCAGTGCGGCGTCTTTTCGAGCATTTCGCTGAGGGTCGCCGCGGTCAGCATGGCCTCGGCGAGCAACTTCTTTAGCCTTTGGTTCTCCTGCTCCAGCGCCTTCATGCGCTTGACGCTGACGTCCCAACCCTTAAGCTGCGACGACTGCCAGCGGTAGAAGGTCGGTGCGCTGATGCCGTGTCGATGGCAGACGTCCGATACGGTCGCGCCGGCTTGATGTTCCTTGAGTATCTCCATGACTTCATCGTCGTTGAATTTTCGCTTGCCCATCTTGGTTTCCTTCGAGGAAGCGAACGAGGCCGCGAATGCACGGAAGCCTTCGCATCCACTCGCATGGCCAAAGCTCCCGCTGGTTGCATAAACCCTCAGTTCTCACGAAACGCCCTGTTGAAACTGTCAAGCAGCGGCTGCAGCGCGTAGATCGCCACGCTGCTCGTGCCGGTCATTATCATCGCCTGCACGGGCATCCCGGGAATCATCTTCACATCGGCCATGCTCTCGAGTCGTTCGTCCGTCACCCGGATGGTCGCCGCGTAATAGGAGTGCCCGCTCTGCGGATCGACCAGATGATCCGCAGACACGTACTCGACCATTCCCGTGAGGAGGGGAACCCGCCTCTGATCATACGGAATGAGATGCACCTGGGCGTCTAGTCCCGGATGGACCTGATTGATGTCCTCCGGCTTTATGCGCGCCGCTACGACGAGCCGGGTAGAGCGCGGCACAAGGTCCGCCAAGGGCTCTCCGGCGCCGATTACACCGCCCGGCGTATGGACGCGCAGGTCCATGATGAACCCGTCTTCGGGCGCCCGGACCTTGGTCCTCTCCAATTGGTCGTCGATCGCGAGCAAGCGCTCGCCCAACTGCAGAAGCTGGTTCTGCGTGTCGCGCAGGTTGAGCGCGACTTCGTTTGAACGGTCGCTGCGCAGCTTGACGAGATAGGCCTGCGCCTCGCTAATGACCTGGTGCGCGCGCGAAATACGGGCTCCGGCTTCGCCGATCTGGCCACCGATATCTGCCTTCTCGCGCTCCAGGATGAGAACCCGGCTTATTCTTTCCAAGCCCTTGGCGGTAAGCCCGGAGGCAGTTTCGAGCTCCCGGCGGGAGATATCGATTCTTTTCATCAGGGCGGCTTTCTGGGCGCTCAGGCCCGCGATCTCCTCGAGTACCTGGTTGATCTTCTGCTGCGTGATCGCGATTTCGGAGCGCATGACCTGCCGCCGCGCATCGAATATCTTCTGTTGCCCGGCCAAAATATCCTTGACCGCCCGATACTTGGCCGCGAGTTCCAAGAGGTCCGGCGGATAGGCGATGTGATCAGAGCTGTTCTGCTCGGCGGTCAGCCGTGCACGCCTTGCCTTCGCATCCCATAATTGCCACCGCAAACCGTCACGCTCGGAGCGCGGTTTAGTGTCGTCGAGTTCGATCAGAACCTCACCGGCGGCAACGGCGTCGCCGTTTTCGACGAGAATCCGCCTGACGATGCCGCCTTCGAGGTGCTGGATGGTCTTGCGATTGGTTTCCGTCTCGACGATGCCCGAAGCAATGGCCGCGCTGCTGAGCGGCGCAAAGCTCGACCAGGCGCCCAAGCCGATGACGAAAACGCCGATTAGCAGATTTCCCGTCCAGACGACACGGCGGAGTCTCGACATTGGGGATGCGTCTGCAAGCGTCAATGGGGCGTTGGCAAAGGGAGAAGGGGCCGGTATGGCGGCCTCCTCGCAAAGCCGCCCATCGATCTCCGGTCCATGGGTCCGTTCGAAGGAAGGTTCGATCCTCACGAGTTGCATTGGCCTGGCGCCTCCTTCCTGAGCATTTCGCAGTCAGGTGGCATCACCTGACGTCGCACAAATGCGGCAAAAACAAACATGTGGAGCGCCGAACGGATGTGAGCGCATCCCACTCTTAAGTGCCCGTCCTGGCTGGAGGTTGAAGGTAGGTATCGAAAATCCAGTCGCTGTCGCCGAACGCCTCGATCGTGCCGTTGCGCATGATCCCGATCTTGTTCGTAATCGGGAGGATGCCCATGCGATGGGTGATGACGACGACCATCATCCGCATGGAGCGCATGCGGGCGACGGCGGCGAACAGCCTGCGCTCGCCTTCGTAGTCCAGGCTCGAATTCGGATCGTCTAGGACAACAAGCGCGGGGTTACCATAGACCGCCCTCGCCAGCCCCAGCTGCTGGCGTTGAGCACGCAGCAGCGATGCGCCGCCTTCGCCGATATCCGTGTCGTAGCCCTGCGGCAGCCGCATGATCGTGTCATGCAGCCCGACGAGCTTGGCCGCCTCGACGACCTTGCCGACGTCGGTGCCGTCCAGCCGGCCGATGACGTCCTTGACCGCGCCGCCGAACAGTTCGATATCCTGCGGCAGGTAGCCGACAAGGCGCATGCCGCCGTAAAGCGGCAGAGCCGAGATATCGACGCCGCCGAGCAGGGCGCAGCCGCAGGTTGCCGGCTGCACGCCGGCGATGATTCTGCCCAGCGTCGATTTGCCGGATCCCGAGGGTCCGATCAGCGCGAGACAGTCGCCGGGTACGAGCCGCATGCTGACGCCGTTCAATATCTGGCGATTGGCCGGAGCAAGCACATAACCGACGCGGTCGAGCACAAGGCCGCTCGACTCCGGCATCGCCACCGTCCGGGCCCTGTTCTGCGATGCGATCGCGATCAGCATGCGGTTGATGCGATGGAAGGCGGCATGGGCAAAGGCGACGGCGCGCCACGCGCCGATGGCGCCCTCGATCGGCGCGAGCCCCCGCCCGAGCAACAAGCTCGAGACGAAGATAATGCCCGGGTTTCCGTTCTGTTCGAGAACGAGCCAGGTCGCAGCTCCCATCATCAGGATTTGCGCAAGCATGCGAACGGACTTGGATAGCCCGAGGATGATCTCGGTCCGCTGCATCGCGCCGTCCTGCGCATGTCTCGCGGTCTCCGCATCTCGATAGACGAGCTGGGTGGCACCGTTCAGCATGTTCATGGCGCGGATGACCTGGATATACCGCAACGCGTTTGCGAAGCGTAATTGGCTGCGAGCGAGCGCTGCGTTTGCCTGCGCCAGCGGCTGCCGCGTCGTCAATTCGCTGAGGATCGCCATGAGAAGCAGGGCGACCGCGGTCATCAGGCCGATGGCTCCGAGCACCGGGTGAACCAGAAACAGGAGAAGCAGGAACACCGGCGCCCATGGAATATCGAAGAGCAATGCGCTGGCCGGCGCATCGAGGAACTGGCGCAGGTTCGACAGATCCTTGTAGCATTCGTTGGCCAGGCCCGCGTCGGCACGCGCTCCGCATTCGAAGCATGCGGTGAGCACGACCGGTCGCAACCGGTGATCAAGCCAGCTGCCGATGCGCGTAAGGGCGGCTCGCCTGACGATGTCCAGGATAGATCCGATCACCACGGCCGCCGCAATGATCAGCGTCAGCATGACCAGTGTGTCGGGGCTGCGGCTCGACAGAACGCGATCGTAGATCTGCAGGAGGTATATGGAGGGGGCGAGCAGGAAAAGATTGTAGCCGCAGCTATAGAGGAAAACCAGGCAGAAGGCCCCGGCGCAGGCCCTGAAGGCTGTGACCAGATGGGTGGGAGACTGCGATCCTTTAGG
>JAPSJG010000581.1 GCA_031178305.1 Sinorhizobium sp. | reverse complement strand
CCTGCAAACGAATTCGAGAGCTCCGCTTCGGCGGGGCTTTTTTGTTGGGACGCCAAGCATCACGCGCCCGCCGCGCCTTGCCACGACCACAGGAATATGCTCCAGCCAGTCAGATCAATCAGAACTCACCGCCGTTGCTAGCATACCCTGTGGTCTGCCCGGCCGCCATCAGACTTCTCGAAATGGGCGGAAGCTCATGCGATGCAGCGGGCAGGGACCATGGTTGCCGATCGCATCTCGATGCTTCGCCGTCGCATATCCGGCATGCAACGCGAAGCCGTAGGCGGGGAAACTTGCATCGGCGCGCGCCATCATGCGGTCGCGTGTGACCTTCGCGACAATGGAGGCGGCAGCAATCGACACGGAGCGGCAATCGCCCTTGACGATCGCTCTTGCGTGGCAGGAAAGGCCCTGAGGTATGTCCCGGCCGTCGATCAGGACAAAACCAGCTGTCGTTGCCAGGCCATGAACGGCGCGGCGCATGGCATCGAGACTGGCCTTTAGTATGTCCGTCGTGTCGATGTGCCGCGCGGAGGATGAGGCGATCGAGACCGTCGCCGTTGCCATGATTTGGTTGAACAGCGCTTCACGCTGTTCGGCGCTCAACAGCTTGCTGTCGTTGAGACCATCCGGCACCGCGTCGGGATCGAGGATGACCGCCGCGGCGACGACCGGGCCGGCAAGCGGTCCGCGGCCGGCTTCATCCGCCCCAGCGACCGGCCAGAAACCATCCCGGCGAGCAGCCATTTCGAGAGTGTAGTCCGGGGCGATCGGATCGAGCGAAAAAAGCGGGGAATCGGGCGGGTTGCGACGTGACATGCGGGGACACTCGCATATTCGCCCGATTCCCTTCAAGCCCCCCGGTTCGAGTGCGGCGGTGACCGGGAGAAAACCAGCGCCATCTGAGGCGGGAGGGCGCTGGAGCCATAATCCTGTTAACGGGCTCTGCAGCCCTGCACGTTACGTAGAGAGGCACAAGCTTGCTGCGGCAACCCCGGTGAAAACGCCTAAAGCAATGACAATTGGACGCCCATTCCGAGCGGAGGAACGAAGATGTCGTTGCGCAACTGGCGGCGCGTCAGGTTGAGGCCGAGGCGCTTTGCGGCGAGTTCGAAGCGGCGGCCTATTTGCCAGGCGTAGGGGCCGGCACCCTTCATCCGCTTGCCGAACTCCGCGTCGTAATCCTTGCCGCCGCGCATCGAGCGGATGAGCGACATCACATGGCGGTAGCGGTCCGGATAGTTCCTCAGGAGCCAGTCTCGAAAGAGCGGGCTTACTTCAAGCGGCAGGCGCAGGAGCACGTAGCTTGCTTCCGAAGCGCCGGCCGTCTTGGCCGCGTCAAGAACGCGTTCAATCTCGTGGTCGTTCAAGGCGGGAATGATCGGCGCCACGAGGACGGCGGCCGGAATGCCGGCCTCGGAAACAGCGCGTATCGCCTCAAGCCGTTTTGACGGCGTGGAGGCCCTCGGCTCCATGGCACGCGCCAGCTTGCGGTCGAGCGTCGTCACCGAAAGGCCGACGCGCGCGAGGCCCTTTTCGGCCATTGGTGCCAGCAGATCGATGTC
>JAPSJG010000580.1 GCA_031178305.1 Sinorhizobium sp. | reverse complement strand
TGTCGTAGGAGCGTGCGACGCAGTCGGCGATGTTCCAGCCGCCTTTCACCACCCATTGGTAGGAGGGGATATAGTTGCGTGCGAGGCTGAGGATCATCATCACCACATGTTCGGACACGCTGATCGAGTTGCAATAGGTCACTTCAGCGACGGTGATGCCGCGCTCGATCGCGGCCTGGAGATCCACGTGGTCCGAGCCGATCCCCGCAGTGATCGCGAGCTTCAGCTTGCCTGCCTTGGCAATTCGTTCGGCGGTCAGGTAGGCCGGCCAGAAGGGTTGCGAGATGACGATATCGGCGTCGACGAGTTCCCGTTCGAAGACGCTGTCGGGACCGTCCTTATCCGAGGTCACCACCAGGCTATGCCCTTGGCTTTCGAGAAACTTCCTCAAGCCGAGCGCGCCGGAGACGCTGCCGAGCAGTACTCCAGGCTGAAAATCGATGGCCTTCGGGGTGGGAAGCGTCTGTCCGCCGGGGTAATGCTCGAGCTTCGGCAGGCCATCCCGTGCATAGGCGGTCGGATAGCCATCGACCGGATCGTCGTAGAGGACGCAAACGACCTTTGCCATTTCCATCTCCCTTCGCTGGAACGAAGAGGAAGGCCTCAGCTTTTTGATGCTGCCGGTCAAAGCGGACGAACAGCAGGGCTATGTGCTCTGTTGATTAATCTGTGGCCAGCAGGCTCGCTCCTGGCGCTCCCACGTTCGTTGAATTGGTATCACCTTGAAAAGATGGAGGAGCCGGACGCGGTTTCAAGTGGTGCGGGTTGTCGCCTGCCGGTCCGGGCTCCAAATCTGCCGATGGCCATGGGAGCACACGAAAAAAGCCCCGGATCGCTCCGGGGCCGTTTAGGCGCGATTGACGCGGCAATCAGCAACGGTCGATGTAGCGGCGGCCGTAGCGATCGCGGTAATAGCACTGTCCCGGCTGCTCGGTGGCATGGCCGATCAGCGCGCCGGAAACGCCGCCGATGGCCGCGCCGACGGCTGCGCCGCGTACGTTGCCGGTGACGGCGCCGCCGATGATCGCGCCCGATGCGGCACCGATGCCGGCGCCCTTTTCCGTTTGCGTGCAGCTTGCGACCAACAGGGCGACCAGCACAAGTGCGATGGCTTTCTTCATCTTGTCCTCTCCGAACTTCACGGATCTCAGCCTGTCGCCTCGTCCGTCTCTTAGATGGGAGGGCGGCGTGGATCGCCTTCCTCCACTTGAACTTGCAATCGGGAAGATATCCATGCGCCCAGGAAAGTCTACGGGGGCCGGCGAATCTTCCGCGGCAAGATAATGCGATCCTTCCTGAACAGAAGATGAAGGCGCTGTTACCGGTGGCACACAGGGCACGGCGTTTTTTTGCGTCCCGCGGCTGCAAACGGTTGCTACATTCGGAAAAAAGACAAATGATACAACGTCGCCAGGCCGGGCCGGGAGGAGCGGGCCGCTGGCAGAGGGCATTGATATCAGTGGGGGCGCGTCCTTGTAAGTCGCGTGAACATATATCACCCGACCTGAAGCCGCGCTCGAGTTGGCACCGACCGACCTCCGGAGGAGCGAAATGGCGAAGATAACGATGAC
>JAPSJG010000196.1 GCA_031178305.1 Sinorhizobium sp. | reverse complement strand
TGGCAGCGCGCGCCCGCGAATTGCGTAAGCCGGTCGTGACGCTGAAGGTCGGCAAGTCCGAAGCCGCGCAGAGTGCGACCGTTTCCCACACGGCCTCGCTCGCCGGCAACGATCGCGTCTCTTCGGCGCTTCTCGCGCGCTTCGGCATCGGCCGCGTCGATACGCTTCCCGAGCTTCTCGAAACCCTGAAGCTTCTACATCTCCATGGGCCGCTCAAGAGCGCCGATATCTCCTCGATGAGCTGCTCCGGCGGCGAAGCCTCGCTCATGGCCGACGCAGGCGTCCGTCGCCGCGTCAACTTTCGACCGCTCAAGGAGGAACAGCGCCAGCCGCTGAAGGACAGCCTCGGCGAGATGGTGACGATCACCAATCCGCTCGACTACCACACCTTCGTCTGGGGCAATCAGGAGAAGCAGACCGCCGCTTTCACCGCCATGATGCAGGGCGACTATGCGCTGAACCTGATCGTGCTCGATTTCCCCCGCCTCGACCGCTGCGACGCCACCGACTGGGTGACGACCTGCGGGGCGGTCATCGCCGCGGCGAAGGCGACCGGCGCGGTGGCAGGAATTGTTGCAAGCCTCGGCGAGAACATGCCGGAGGAGACCGCACTTTCGTTGATCTCCGCCGGCGTCGTTCCCTTCTTCGGAATCGACGAAGCGCTCGCTGCAGCCGAAACGGCTGCCGTCATCGGCGCCGCCTGGGCAAAACCCGCCGCCCCGCTCCTTTTGGTGACCGCGGCTTCAGAGGGCGAAGCCGCGGTACTGACGGAAGCCGAAGCCAAGGCGGAGCTTGCGCGCGCCGGCGTCGCCGTTCCGCCAGGCAGGACCGTGCAATCGCCGACGCAGGCGGCGGATGCCGCCGAGGCGCTCGGTTTTCCCGTCGTGCTCAAGGGCCTCGGCGTTGCGCACAAGACCGAAGCCGGCGCGGTGAAGCTGAACCTCAAATGCCGCGAAGAAGTGCTGGTGGCAGCAGAAGCCATGGCTGCGGTCGCCTCCGGCTATCTGGTCGAGAAGATGATCGAGAGCCCGGTCGCGGAACTCATCGTCGGCGCGGTGCGCGATCCGGTCGCGGGACCCGTCCTGACCCTCGGTGCGGGCGGCGTCCTCGTGGAATTGCTGGACGATTCAGCGATCCTCATGCTGCCAGCGACGGAAGAGGCGATCCGCGAGGCCATCTATGGACTGAAGATCGCAAGGCTGCTCTACGGCTATCGCGGTGCTCCGAAGGCAGATGTCGCAGCGCTCGTAAAAATTGTCGCTGCTGTGGCATCCTATGTCGTTACGCACGCTTCCAGTCTCGAAGAACTGGATATCAATCCTATAATGGTGTTGCCGGAGGGCCATGGAGCCGTCGCCGCCGATGCCTTGATCCGCCGGAGGAAATGACGCCGATGACCGGACCGATCCTCACCCGCCGCGAAGGTGGCATCCTCGAAGTCACGATCGACCGGCCGAAGGCGAACGCCATCGACCTGAAGACCAGCCGGATCATGGGCGAGATCTTCCGGGAATTTCGCGACGATCCCGATCTCCGGGTCGCGATCGTCACCGGCGCCGGCGAAAAATTCTTCTGCCCAGGCTGGGATCTGAAGGCCGCCGCGGACGGCGACCCCGTCGATGGCGACTATGGCGTCGGCGGCTTCGGCGGCATGCAGGAGCTGCGCGATCTCAACAAACCGATCATCGCAGCAGTCAACGGCATCTGTTGCGGTGGCGGGCTGGAGATCGCCCTTTCGACCGATATCATTCTCGCCGCCGACCACGCGACCTTCGCGCTACCGGAAATCCGCTCCGGCACGCTCGCCGACGCCGCGTCGATCAAGCTGCCGAAACGAATTCCCTATCACATTGCCATGGAGATGCTGCTGACGGGGCGCTGGCTCGAAGCCGCGGAGGCGCATCGCTGGGGATTCGTCAACGAGATCCTGCCAGCGTCGCGCCTGATGGAGCGCGCCTGGGAGTTGGCACGGTTGCTCGAAAGCGGCCCCCCGCTCGTCTATGCCGCCATCAAGGAGGTCGTGCGTGAAGCCGAGGGCCGCGACTTTCAGACGACCATGAACAAGATCACCCGGCGCCAGTTCAGAACCGTAGATGTGCTCTATTCGAGCGAAGACCAGTTGGAAGGCGCGCGCGCCTTCTCCGAGAAGCGCGAGCCGATCTGGAAAGGGCGCTAAGATAAGCCGGTCGGGGCCGAACGGACGGCCAAGAATTCTTCCGATAAATAGAGCTTATTGGAAGAATCTATAAATTAGGACGTTACAAGCTGCTTCCAAGTGGCTAGCCTTTTGGATGGAAAGTTGTAGCGGCCGCAAGGTTCAGGAATGGGAGGACAGAGGAAGTTTACTTGAACAGGCCACAGGGCCGCCTTGAGCCATCACGCGATGGTAAAACGCAGCAGTCTCTAGCAAACCACAACGAACGGCGAATGCCGGCTAAAGAAGGGAACAGGGGAATGAGCGATTACAAGGACTATCTGACACGACAGGTCATGCTGGGCAAAATGAACCGGCGTGAATTTCTAGGACGTGCGGCGGCCATCGGCATCGCTGCGTCCACTGCCAACACGCTGTTTGCGACGAGCGCCGCGGCGCAGGAACCAAAGCGAGGCGGCCACCTGAAGCTTGGCCTTGAAGGCGCAGCCGCAACCGACTCGAAAGACCCGGCAAAGGCTCTGTCGCAATTCATGTTCGTCGTCGGTCGCAACTGGGGCGACACGCTCGTCGAGAGTCATCCGACGACGGGTGCGCCGGTGCCGGCGCTGGCCGAATCCTGGGAGCCTTCCGCCGACGCGGCGACCTGGACGTTTGCGATCCGCAAGGGCGTCAAGTTCCACGACGGCAAGGAACTGACGATTGACGATGTCATCAAGACGCTGCAGCGCCACACCGACGAGAAGTCCGAGTCCGGCGCGCTCGGGGTGATGAAGTCGATCAAGGAGATCAACGCGGACGGCGACAAGCTCGTCCTGACGCTGACGGAAGGCAATGCCGACCTGCCGCTGCTTCTGACCGACTACCACCTGATCATTCAGCCGAACGGCGGCATCGACAATCCCGACGCGATGATCGGCACCGGCCCTTACAAGGTTGCAAGCTTCGAACCGGGCGTACGCGCCACCTTCGAGAAGAATGCCGACGATTGGCGCACGGACCGCGGCTATGTCGAATCGGTCGAATTGATCGCCATGAACGACGCGACGGCTCGCATCGCCGCGCTTTCGTCCGGTCAGGTGCACTACATCAACCGCGTCGATCCGAAGACGGTCGGCCTGTTGAAACGGGCCCCGACCGTCGAGATACTGAATACGTCCGGCCGCGGCCATTACGTCTTCATCATGCATTGCAACACCGCACCATTCGACAACAACGACCTCAGGATGGCGCTGAAACTGGCGATGGATCGCGAGACCATGGTCCAGCGCATCCTTGGCGGCTACGGCAAGATCGGCAACGACTTCCCGATCAACGACACCTATGCCCTCTTCCCGGAAGGGATCGAACAGCGCACCTACGATCCGGACAAGGCCGCCTTCCACTACAAGAAGTCGGGCCACAGCGGGTCGGTTCTGCTGCGAACCTCCGACGTCGCCTTCCCGGGGGCGGTCGACGCGGCCGTTCTCTACCAGGAGAGCGCAAGGAAGGCCGGCATCGAGATCGAGGTCAAGCGCGAGCCGGGCGACGGCTACTGGACCAATGTCTGGAACGCCCAGCCCTTCTGCACCTCCTATTGGGGCGGTCGGCCGACCCAGGACCAGATGTATTCGACTGCCTATCTGTCGACGGCCGACTGGAACGACACCCGCTTCCTGCGCCCGGATTTCGACAAGCTTCTGCTCGAGGCACGTTCCGAACTGGATGAGGCCAAGCGCAAGGAGCTGTATCGCGCCATGGCGATGATGGTGCGCGATGAAGGCGGCCTGATCCTGCCGATGTTCAACGATTTCGTGAACGCGGCGAGCAAGCAGGTGAAAGGCTATGTCCACGACATCGGCAACGACATGTCGAACGGCTATGTCGCAACCCGGGTGTGGCTGGACGCCTGACGATGGGCAGCGGACCGATCACTGGTCCGGTTCTGACGGAGGGGACTGCGCGTGATCCCGGCGCGCAGTCCGCCGACCTTGCCGGAGTGCCAGCAAAACCCCACCCCGCCGACTCGGCCGAGATCGGCGGCACGTTCTGGCGGCGTTTCGTCTTTCGCCGTCCCCTCGCGGCGCTGATCCTCAAGCGCCTCGGCTTGAGTGTCGGGCTTCTCTTCGCCGTTTCGCTGATGATTTTCGGCGGCGTCGAGGCGCTCCCAGGCGATTTCGCCACCACCTATCTCGGCCAGTCGGCGACGCCGCAGGCGGTCGAGAACATCCGCAAGGATCTCGGCCTCGACCGGCCGTGGAGCGAACGCTACCTGAGCTGGCTCGGCGGCGCGGTCAAGGGCGACTTCGGCACCTCCTGGGCAAGCAAGCAATCCGTCAGCGAGCAGATCGGCAAGAGGCTCGGCAACTCGCTCTTCCTCGCCTTCTTCGCCGCGCTCATCTCGGTGCCGCTCGCCGTCGGCCTCGGAATGCTGGCGGTGCAGTTCCGCAACCGCATGCCGGACAAGATCATCAATGTGATCTCGCTTGCTGCGATCTCGTTGCCGGAATTCTTCATCGGCTATCTGCTGATCATGGTCTTCGCCGTCGAATTGGGCGTCGCCACCTTCCCGGCCACGGTTTATGACAGCATGAGCCTTGCCGAGCGGCTGTCGGCGATCGCACTTCCGGTCGCAACCCTCGTGCTGGTCGTCCTCGCCCACATGATGCGCATGACGCGGGCGGCGATCCTGAACGTGATGTCCTCCGCCTATATCGAGACCGCCGAGCTCAAGGGCCTCGGCACCTTTCGCATCATCGCCCGCCATGCCGCGCCCAACGCGGTGGCGCCGGTGATCAACGTCATAGCGCTCAACCTCGCCTATCTGGTCGTCGGCGTCGTCGTCGTCGAAGTCGTCTTCGTCTATCCCGGCATGGGGCAGTACATGGTGGATGCGGTGACCGTGCGCGACATGCCGGTCGTGCAGGCCTGCGGCCTGATTTTCGCGGCCTTCTACATCTTCCTCAACATGGCGGCCGATATCCTCGCCATTCTCGCCAACCCGAGACTGAGGCACCCGCGATGAACATGAAATCCATCCCGATCAGCGCCTGGGTCGGCATCGGCGGCATCGCCATCGCCGTCCTCTGCGCCATCTTCGCGCCGCTCATCGCGCCCTTCGGCGAGCGCGAGATCGTCGGCGAGATCTGGTTGCCGGCGGGCGGCGACTTCGTGCTCGGCACCGACAATCTCGGTCGCGACCTGCTCTCGCGCCTGATCTATGGCGCCCGTACCACCATTTTCGTGGCGCTGGCCGCGACCGTGATCTCCTTCGCGCTCGGCATGATCTTGAGCTTCGCGGCAGCCGTGATGGGCGGCCTCTTCGACCAGCTCTTCTCGCGTTTCAACGACCTGATGATGGCGATCCCGACGCTGATCTTCGCCCTCGTCGTGCTCGCGGTATTGCCGCAGTACCTTTGGGTCCTGATCCTGGTCATGGCCGTGCTCGATTCCACCCGGGTTTTCCGCATCGGCCGGGCGGTTGCGCTCGATGTCGCGGTGATGGAGTTCGTCGAGGCGGCGCGGCTGCGCGGCGAAGGCTCGCTGTGGATCATCTTCCGGGAAATTCTGCCGAACACGCTGTCGCCGCTGCTGGCGGAGTTCGGCCTGCGCTTCGCCTTCTCGATCCTCTTTCTCTCCACCCTCTCCTTCCTTGGCCTCGGCATCCAGCCGCCGGCCGCCGACTGGGGCGGCATGGTCAAGGACAACAAGGACGGCATCATCTTCGGCATCTCGGCCGCGCTCGTCCCCGGTGCCGCGATCGCCACGCTCGCCATCTGCGTCAACTTGGTTGTCGACTGGCTGATGAAGCGCACCTCGAGCCTGAAAGGAGGCCGCGGCGATGCCTGATCTGCTTTCCGTCAAGAACCTGAAGATCGAGGCGACGAGCTACCCGCCAGGCGAACCACCGAAGGCCGTGACCCTGGTCGAAGGCGTGTACTTCGATCTTGAAAAGGGGAAGGTGCTGGGGCTCATCGGCGAATCCGGCGCCGGCAAATCGACGATCGGGCTTTCGGCGCTCGCCTATGGCCGTGGTGGCGTGAGGATCACCGGCGGCGAAGTGCTGCTCGACGGCAGGGACATTTTGACGCTCGACCGCCCCGGCATCAATGCGGTGCGCGGCCGCCATGTCTGCTATGTGGCGCAATCGGCGGCAGCGGCCTTCAACCCCGCCCACAAGCTGGGCGACCAGGTGGTCGAGGCGTCGCTCCGCCACGGCATCATGAGCCGGGACGAGGCAAAAAAGCGAGCGCTGTACCTTTTTCGGGTGCTTGGGCTTCCCAATCCGGAAAGCTTCGGCGAGCGCTATCCGCACCAGGTCTCCGGCGGTCAGTTGCAGCGCGCCATGACCGCCATGGCGCTCTGCCCCAATCCGGAGCTGATCGTCTTCGACGAACCGACGACGGCGCTCGACGTGACGACGCAGATCGACGTGCTTGCCGCGATCAAGCATGCGATCGAGGAAACGCGCACGGCGGCGCTTTACATCACCCACGACCTTGCCGTCGTCGCGCAGATCTCCGACGACATCATGGTTTTGCGCCACGGCAAGACCGTCGAATACGGCACGACGAAGCAGGTGATCGAAGCACCGCGGGAAGACTACACCCGCGCGCTCGTTAATGTCCGCCAGACGAAACGCGAGGAGGCCGGGGATCAATCGGGAGCCCTCCTCAAGATCGAGCACGTCCACGCCGGCTACGGCAACGGTTTCAAGGTGCTGCACGACGTCTCCATGCACCTGCCGAAGGGGCAGACGCTGGCGATCGTCGGCGAATCCGGGTCCGGCAAGTCGACGCTCGCACGCGTCATCACCGGCCTGCTGCCGCCGAGCGAGGGCCGCATCATCTTCGACGGCAAGGAACTGCCGAAGGCGCTGAAGGGCCGTACCCAAGAGGAACTGCGCCGGATCCAGATGATCTACCAAATGGCGGATACGGCGATGAACCCGCGCCAGAC
>JAPSJG010000195.1 GCA_031178305.1 Sinorhizobium sp. | reverse complement strand
TCCCGGTCTGTTGCAAGACCTGCCGCTGCCGCAGCAAGAGTTGCCGGTCGACATCCACTTGCTCTTCAATCTGGTCGTCGCGATCGTCGCCTGGCCTTTCATCGGATTGCTGGTGCGGGCACTAAACCGCCTCGTGCCCGATGTGGAGACGAGCGAGATGGGGCCGCGCTACCTCGACGAAGCGGCGCTCGATACGCCCGTCATGGCGCTCTCCGGTGCGACGCGCGAAGTGCTGAGGGTGGGGGATTTGATCGAGGCCATGCTCATGCGAGCGTCCGACGCTTTCAACAAAAGCGATCTCAGCGAACTCCGCGATATCGGGCGGCTGGAGAAGCAGGTCGATCATCTGCAGCAGGAGGTGAAGATTTTTCTCTCTCGGCTGGGGCGTGTTGGACTGAAGGAGGAAGATGGCCGCCGCTCGATCGTAATCATCGACTATGCGATCAACCTCGAACACATGGGCGACATCATCGAAAAGGGCCTGTGCGAGCAGATCCGCAAGAAGATCAACAATGGCCTGAAGTTCTCCGATGAAGGCTTTCGGGAACTGAGGAGCCTCTTCGAGCTGACGGTCGACAACCTACGCATCGCCCAATCGATCTTCGTGACGCGCAATGCCGACCTGGCGCGTCACCTGATCGAAGTGAAGGTCGATGTTCGCCACATGGAAAGGAGGTCCGCGGAACGGCACCTGGAGCGCCTGCGGGATGGCTTGGCCGAAAGTCTGCAGACGAGTTCGCTGCATCTCGACATGCTCCGTGATCTGAAGCGCATCAACGCGCATATCGCATCCGTCGCCTATCCCATCGTCGAGGAAAGCGGTCTGTTGACCGAGAGCAGGCTGCGGCCGCGGGCATGACGTCGCCCCGTTGGCGGCCGTGACGCCCAGTCACGACGGCGCAGCGCGTCTTATCAGACGCGCAAAGTGCTCGCTGCAGCACTTTGCATCGCTGCCTGTCTTTGTCCTTAAATCGGGTTCGATTCAAGGAGACATGCAGTAGGCCCTGAGCGATTGCGTTTTAACCGGATTAATGCGACGTGATTGGGCGAATTGCCCTGGTCGCAATATGTTGGCTGGGACGAATCTTGCGACGGGCACGAAAGGAAACGCCCGTAGAAGAATACCAAGGAGAACAAGAGCATGGAACGGACTTGCCTGGCGATCATCCTGGCAGCTGGGGAAAGCACGCGGATGAAATCGGCAATGTCGAAGGTCCTGCATCCGGTAGCAGGCAGGCCGATGATCGCGCATGTCGTCGACGCGCTGGCAAGCGCCTCCATTTCGGATGTGGCCCTGGTCGTCGGCCGCGACGCGGACGCGGTCGCTGCGGCCGCGAACAACGACGCCATCGCGGTTACGGCGGTGCTGCAGCAGGAGCGGCTCGGTACGGCGCATGCCGTGCTTGCGGCGCGCGCGGCGATCGAGAAGGGCTATGACGACATCCTGGTCGTCTTCGGCGATACGCCGCTTATCACGGCTGCCCCGCTCAGGGCGGCGCGCGAGAAATTGGCCGAAGGCAATGATGTGGTCGTAATCGGATTCGAGGCGGCAGATCCGACCGGTTACGGGCGCCTGATCGTCGATAACGGTGAGCTCCTCGCGATCCGCGAGCACAAGGATGCCTCCGAAGAAGAGCGTCACATCACCTATTGCAATGGCGGGCTGATGGCGATTGACGGGCGCAAAGCGCTCGATCTCCTCGGCCGCATCGGCAATGCGAATGCCAAGGGCGAGTATTACCTCACCGACCTCGTGGAGATCGTCCGCTCGCTCGACGGGCGGACAGTCGCGGTCCAGGCGCCGGAGGAGGAGTTGACCGGCTGCAACACCCGTGCCGAGCTCGCCTATATCGAACGGCTGTGGCAGCAGCGCCGCCGCCATGAGCTGATGCTCGCCGGCGTATCGATGATCGCGCCGGAGACTGTCTTCCTCGCCTGGGACACCGAACTTGCGCAGGATGTTCTGGTGGAGCCGAACGTCGTCTTCGGACCCGGCGTCAGGGTCGAAAGCGGCGCGGTGATTCACGCCTTCTCGCATGTCGAAGGGGCGTATATTCGCGCCGGCGCAACCGTGGGGCCGTTCGCCCGCCTTCGCCCGGGAGCCGATCTCGGTCCGAAGGCGAAGGTCGGCAACTTCTGCGAGGTGAAGAAGGCCGAGATCGGCGCCGGCGCCAAGGTCAACCACCTGACCTATATCGGCGATGCCTCTGTCGGGGCCGGGTCGAACATCGGTGCCGGAACGATCACCTGCAACTATGACGGCGTAAACAAGCACATGACCCACATTGGCGAGGACACCTTCATCGGATCGAACTCGTCGCTGGTGGCGCCGGTTACGATCGGTGACGGCGCGCTCGTCGCTTCCGGCAGCGTGATCACCCAGGACGTACCGGCGGATGCCGTTGCGTTTGGGCGCGCTCGTCAGGAGGTAAAGCCGGGCCGCGCGCCCATTTTGCGGGAGCGCTACGAGTCCGAGAAGGCAGCCAGGAAAAGGGCGAAGGCTGCCGAGTAGCCCGCGTTAAACATTGAAACTGAAAGTGAAATCACGGCGGATTGTCTCGCGCGCGAATTTCGCTACCAAGTCTTCGAGAGGGCGGCACCCGCCTTTGGGCAGACGACAGCAGGCTGGCTGACCGCTGACGTGGTCTCATGATTTGGCGAGACGGGCAGCCATGCGCAGTTTTCTTGTCTTGCTACAGCGCCGCGCGTCTTATCGGACGTGTAAAGATAGCTGTAGCACTTTGAATTCGCTGCGTGTCCTTAAATCGAGGTCGATACAAGGACACATGCAGTAGTGATCTGTCGCGCCGTGTCGGCGTGGAAAGGAATGCGGAGTTCTATATGTGCGGGATTGTTGGGATCGTGGGGAGCCAGCCGGTTTCGGAGCGGCTCGTCGATGCATTGAAGCGCCTGGAATACCGGGGTTATGATTCGGCGGGCGTGGCGACGATCAAAGACGGCGAATTGCACCGCCGGCGTGCTGAAGGAAAGCTGGTCAACCTCGAGGGTAAGTTGAGAGAGGAGCCTTTGGCGGGAACCATCGGCATCGCCCACACGCGCTGGGCGACCCACGGAGCGCCGACGGAGCGCAACGCCCACCCGCATTTCACCGACGGCGTCGCAGTCGTCCACAACGGCATCATCGAGAACTTCGCCGAGCTGAAGGCCGAACTGGCCTCCGCGGGGGCCGAGTTCCAGACGGAAACGGACACCGAGGTCGTCGCGCAACTTCTCGCAAGCTTCCGCCGCGAGGGCATGGGGCGGCGCGAGGCGATGCATGCCATGTTGAAGCGCGTTAGCGGCGCCTACGCACTGGCCGTCCTATTCGAGGACGATCCCTCGACCATCATGGCGGCGCGTAACGGCCCGCCGCTGGCGATCGGCCATGGCGAGGGCGAAATGTTCCTGGGTTCGGACGCGATTGCGCTCGCGCCCTTCACCAATGAGATCACCTATCTGGTCGACGGCGATTGGGCGGTCATCGGCAGGGCCAGCGTGCATATTTTCGACATCGACGGCAATCTCGTCACACGTCCCCGCCAGATCTCGATGGCCGCCGCCTACATGATCGACAAGGGCAATCACCGCCATTTCATGGAGAAGGAAATCCACGAGCAGCCGGAAGTCATCTCCCATGCGCTCGGCCATTACGTCAATTTCATCGAGAACCGCGTGCTTCCGGTCTCCGGCGTGATCGACTTCGCCAAGGTGCCGAGCCTTGCGATCTCCGCCTGCGGCACTGCCTATCTGGCCGGGCTGATCGGCAAATATTGGTTCGAGCGCTATGCGCGCCTGCCGGTCGAGATCGATGTCGCTTCGGAATTCCGCTACCGCGAGATTCCGCTCTCGCCGCAATCGGCAGCGCTCTTCATCTCGCAGTCGGGCGAGACCGCCGATACGCTGGCGTCGCTCCGCTATTGCAAGGAGCATGGCCTGAAGATCGGCGCCGTCGTCAACACGCGCGAATCGACCATCGCGCGCGAATCGGACGCCGTCTTCCCGATCCTTGCGGGGCCTGAGATCGGCGTTGCCTCGACGAAGGCCTTCACCTGCCAACTCGCGGTCCTTGCCTCGCTTGCGATTGCGGCGGGCAGGGCCCGCGGCACGCTCGGCGAAGAGGAAGAGCAGGCGATGGTCAAGAGCCTCGCCGAGATGCCGCGTCTGATGAGTCGAGTGCTGAACAGTATTCAGCCAAAGATCGAATTCCTGTCGCGCGAGCTCGCCAAATGCCGGGACGTACTCTATCTCGGCCGCGGCACCAGCTTCCCGCTGGCAATGGAAGGCGCGCTGAAGCTCAAGGAGATTTCCTACATACATGCGGAAGGCTATGCCGCCGGCGAGCTGAAGCACGGGCCGATTGCGCTCATCGACGAGAACATGCCCGTCATCGTTATTGCCCCGCATGACCGCTTCTTCGACAAGACGGTCTCCAACATGCAGGAGGTCGCGGCCCGCGGCGGGAGGATCATCCTCATCACCGACGAAAAGGGCGCCGCCGCCACGACGCTCGATACGATGCATACGATCGTGTTGCCGAACGTCGACGAGATCGTGGCACCGATGATCTTCTCGCTGCCGGTCCAGCTTCTCGCCTATCACACGGCGGTCTTCATGGGCACCGACGTCGACCAGCCGCGCAACCTGGCGAAATCGGTGACCGTCGAATGATCATCCGGCCGGAGAGGGATGTCGACGTGGCGGCGATCGGCTCAATCACGGCCGCCGCCTTCGCCGGTCACCCGCACAGTGACCAGACCGAACCGCTGATTATCGAGCGCCTGCGCGCCAACGCTGCCCTGAGCCTCTCTCTCGTCGCCGAAGAAGCGGGTGAGGTGATCGGCCATATCGCCTTTTCACCGGTGACGATCACGCCCACAGCCGCCGGCTGGTACGGGCTCGGTCCCGTATCCGTCCGGCCGGACAGGCAAGGGCGTGGCGTCGGTAGTGAACTCATCCGCCGCGGCCTTGCACGGCTGCGGGATGCCGGGGCGGTCGGCTGTGTCGTGGTAGGGGAGCCGGAGTTCTACGGGAAGTTCGGATTCCGCAGCGAACCCGGTCTTATCTTTCCCGGTTGTGCGCCGCAATATTTCATGGCCCTGGTCTTGTCGGGAGAAATGGTTTCGGGCACGGTTGCTTACCATGCGGCTTTCGAGCCGGTCTGAGGTTTGGTGGCATAGGCATGACGGACGGTTCCAAGGGCGGCATGATCGCATCACGGCTGCGCAACTATTTCCTGACGGGCCTCATCATCTGCGCCCCTGTGGCGATCACGGTGTGGCTGGTTCGCTCCTTCATCGAATGGGCCGATAGCTGGGTGAAGCCGTATCTGCCGAGCTTCTACAATCCGGACAATTATTTGCCGGTGGCGATCCCGGGGTTCGGACTGCTCGTTGCCATCGTCGTCATCACCCTCGTCGGGTTCCTCACCGCCAATCTCGTCGGCCGAACGATCGTCCATTTTGGCGAATCGCTGCTCAATCGAATGCCGCTCGTCCGGACGATCTACAAATCGTTGAAGCAGATTTTCCAGACGGTGCTGCAGGACCAGTCTTCCTCCTTCAAGAAGGCCGGCCTGATCGAATATCCGAGCCCCGGCTTCTGGTCGCTGGTCTTCATCGCCACCGATGTGAAGGGCGAGATCGCAGCGAGATTCAAGGATCGCGGTTTGGACATGGTGGCCGTTTTCCTGCCGCCGACGCCGCTGCCGACGGCCGGTTTCCTGCTGTTCGTGCCGCGTGAAAAGATCATCCCGCTGCATATGAGCGCAGAGGACGCTGCCAAGCTCTTGATTTCCGGCGGTCTCGTCGCGCCGGATCACACGCCGCTCGCCAATGCGCCGCCGCGCGCGGTCGCGAATGAGACTGCCTGAGGGTTTGCCGGACGAAGCCGTGCGGTCAAGCGGCCGCCAACGCCTCGGGCACCTGCACGGCCGCGTCGGGCTGCATCCACAGCGGCTCCGGCCCGACAGCGGCCGAAATCCGGCCGCGCGTTAGCCTTGGTTCAGAGGCGCGCTTGAATTAACGCCGCGCGAGCGCAGCGGCGAGGGCGGCTGCCAGCATCAAACCAGCCGCCGCCGAGGGCAGGATGGGAAACGCCGTACCCGCATAAGCAGCGCCGAAGCCGATGGTGCCAGCGAAAAGGGCGAGATAGGTGACGCCGCTATTCAGTCCCATGATCGCGCCGCGTCTGGCCGGATCGAGCGCGGTCAGCCGCATGATGAGCACGTTTAGGCCGAAATGGTTGGCAAGCCCCCAGAGAAAGACGACGGCGAGCATGCCGGGATAGGAGCCGCTCGCAACGGCCATCAAAAGATAGACTCCGCCCACGGCCAGGAAAATCACCGGCAGCAGCCTGCCTGCGCCGAACCGATCGATCAGGCGGTCGAGGAAGACCGCGCCGCCGAAGCCGAGGCCATAGGAGGCTGCAATCAGGCCGTTCGCACTAAGGGGGAGGCCGAGTGTGGCATGCAGATGGTCGCCGATATAGGCGTAGACACCGTAGAACGCCGCCATGAAGGCCGCGCAGGAGACCAAGAGCGGCGCGACTCCGCGCACGCCGAGCGCTGAAAGCGGCGATGTCGCCTTGCCCCTCGAGTCCTGACGAACCCCGGTAAACCGAACGGCAACGCAGGCGATCAGCGTTGCGGCGGAGACCACGACGTAGACCATCCGCCAGCCGGCGAAATCGGCAATTGCCGCCGACAGCGGGACACCAGCCACCATGCTCAGCGTCCAGCCTGTCAGGACCAGGCCGATCGTCTCGCTTTCCCGCCCGACCGGCGCGATGACCGAGGCCAGCGTATAGATTGCGGGAAGTGCGACGCCGGCGGCGATACCGACGATGAACTGGGCAACAACCAAAAACGTAAGCGCCGGCGCGAACGCGCTCCCGGCGAGCCCGGTGGCAAGGAATAACAGCGCCACCGCGAGCATGCGACGCGGACCATAGCGGTCGATAAGGCGCCCGAGGAAGACGGCGCTCGCTGCGGTGCCGATCCCAAAGGCGGCGGAAGCCGTCATCACCACGGGAACCGGGGCGCCAAGACTCTCCGCCACTTCCGGTGCGATCGGCCCGAGTGCCAGCGAGTTGGAGCCGATGACGCCGATGCAGATGGTGAGCACGAA
>JAPSJG010000194.1 GCA_031178305.1 Sinorhizobium sp. | reverse complement strand
ACCCGCGGCAAGGGCACCAACACCCGCTACGTCACCAACATCATGCCGGAAGACGACGGCTCGGCGCAGTCGCTGCTCGTCGTCGAGGTGATCACGCCCGGCGGGCACACCTCCTCCTATCCGCCGCACAAGCACGACCAGGACAATCTGCCGGCCGAAAGCTACCTCGAGGAAACCTATTACCATCGCATAAACCCGCCGCAGGGCTTCGCCATGCAGCGCGTCTATACGGACGACCGCTCGCTCGACGAGACCATGGCGGTGGAAGACGGCGACGTGACGCTCGTTCCGAAGGGTTACCACCCGGTCGCCGCAGTCCATGGCTATGACTCGTACTACCTCAATGTCATGGCCGGGCCGAAGCGGATCTGGAAGTTCCACAACGCCAAGGAACACGAATGGCTGTTCACCGGCGTTTAAACCCGTAGGACGCTCTATGGACGAATGAGAACGGCGCTCTATCATTCCTCTCCGGGGAACAATGGAGCGTTCGGAATGCATATCGAAGGCGAGTGCCATTGCGGCTTCGTGACTTACGAAGCGGAAATCGATCCCGAACACATTGCAATCTGCCATTGCACCGACTGTCAGCGACTGACGGGGGCGGCCTATCGCGTGAGCGCGAGCACGCAGAGCACCTCCTTCCGGCTGACGGGCGGGGACCCGAAGCTCTACATCAAGATCGCGGATAACGGGCGAAAGCGCCTGCAGTACTTCTGCCCGCAATGCGGCTCCCCGATCTATACGACCGGAACGGACGAGGATGCCAAGGAGGTCGGGATCCGGCTCGGTACGATCAACCAGCGGCGCGAGCTCAAGCCGCGGACGCAAATCTGGTGCTCCTCAGCCCTGCCATGGATCGGAGACGTCGCCGGGTTGCCCGGACGACCGCGGGAATAGCCGGACCTAAGCGATCGGATAGGGTCCGTCCGCAAAGACTGTATCGTGGTAGCCCTTGGAACCGATCTCGCGTGCAAGCGAGCTGAGGAAGTCCTCGCCGTTGCGCAGAGATCTCAGCACGTGGCGGAAATCGTATTTCGGCCGCCAGCCGAGCGACGCCATCGCACTTGCGCTCACATAGACCCGGTCGATCGTCGGGAAGAGTTGCCAGCCACGCGCGGCAAAAAGCGCCTCGCACTCAGGGAAATGACGCAGTACGACAGATGGGGCATCGGCGCGCAACTCGGCGAGATCGTCACGTGTAAATGGCGTCGGTGCGGAGACGATATAGCGGCCGAAGCGGCTCTCCTTCGCTCTCTCGAGCGCCGCGAGATGCGCGCTCACCACGTCCTCGATGTCGGCCCGGCGATAGAGCAGCTCATTCGCTTGCACATTGGCGATTTCATAACGGCTGCGGACGTTGGCATCGTCGTCCGCCTCGGGAAAGAAACGCGAGGTGCGGAGAATAAGGATGGGTAGCCCGTGCCGGCGGGCGAAGAGCTCGCACAGCCCTTCGGCTGCGACCTTGCTGACGCCGTAGATATTGCGCGGAATGGGCGTCACTTCCTCGGTGATCCAGGCCGCCGGCTCGCCGGGTGCCGGCGTCAGGGCCGAGCCGAAGGCGCTCGTGGAGCTGGTAAAGACGAAGGCGCCGACGCCCTCCTCCGATGCCGCTTCGAGCAGATTGAGCGTACCGCTGATGTTGGTGTCGACGAATTCGGAATAGCCATGGGTCGCGACATGCGGCTTGTGCAGCGTCGCCGCATGGACGACGGCACGCACATGCTTGAGCGCGTGGCGGACGAAAGCCGGATCGGTGATCGATCCGACGCGATCAGTATGGTCGGAAGGCTTGATGTCGATGCCGCGCGCGTCACGCCCGGCCCCGCGCAACACCCGCATCAACGCCTCGCCCAGATGGCCAGCGCTTCCGGTCACCAGAACCGTCATGCGTTGCTCCTCGTTTTTCTTAAGGCTAGAGCCTTTCCTGGTTAAATGGAAACGTTCTGCCGGAGCAGGTTTCGTCAGGGCAGAGGCGATCGCCTCTGATCCTGGCGGAAAGATGCCCGGCCCTTCGGGTTGGCTGAAGCGGGGCGGCCTGTTTGCTCGGCTGGATTGGACGTATGCTTGGGCTACGCCGCGCGCCAGCCGAGCAAACATTCCGCTCCGCTGGAGCCAACAGAATTGTCTCCATTTAACCAGGAAGGTTCTAGCCGCGCTCCGGTGGAAGGAACAACGCATAATTTGCTCCTGGCCGTGTTGGGGCTCAGCCTTCGCGCGACCAATCTCCCAAACGTCGGGCACGCAAAGTCTGATGCGGTCGAGCCCTCAACCAACCTGTAAAAGAGTGTGACCTCATGTATTTCCGCCACTCAGGCGACATCTGGAACGATTTCCCGGAACTCGCCGCAGGCGCCCTTCGGAGGGCATCTGCAAGGACGTCGCGGTCGAGAAGCATGTCGCGCATTTCGGGGCGGTGGCGAGAGCACGGCTTTCGGAACGCCCGGAGAGCGAATTCCCGGAGATCCAGGCCTGGCGCCGCGGCTTCGCACGCATGGGACTCAAGCCGACGCAATATCGCTCAGCTTCCGAGGCACTTCTCAGGCGATTCCGGAAGGAGGGAGCACTGCCGAAAATTCATCCGATGATCGACCTCTGCAACGCCGATTCGCTTGCATATGCCATTCCGGTCGCTGTCTTCGATCTGGCGAGGATCACCGGCGATCTTGAAGTCCGACCTGCCGTCGGCGATGAAATCTACACGACATTCGCCGGCGAAGTGGAGTTGCCCGAGTTACAGGAAGTCATCTTCGCCGACGCGAGCGGACGTGCGCATGCGCGGCGCTGGACCAACCGCCAGAGCGGCTACTCGGCGGTGCGAGACGAGACTGCAAGTGTGTTGATCATCGCAGAAGCTCTGCACGTCGGTGAGCCCGATGTAGACAGCTCATCGACGAGCTCTATGCGGCCATCCGCGCGATCTGGTCCGTCAATCCGCGGAGCGCCATGCTGAACCGCTCGGCGCCGCGCTTCGATTGCTGAAGGAAAAGGCCTCTGAATCAGTCACGCCGCCTTGGCGACGTGATACTCCTTGACCGCCACCATCTTGACCGCCGGATAGCGTTCCGACTCGTAACGCAGCGAGAAGCCGTCCTGCGCCATGAACACCGGATCACCGTCGAGGTCGCGGGCGATGTCGCCGCGATGGGCGGAGATGAACTTGTCGAGGTCGGCCGAAACATCGGCGGAGATCCAGCGACAAACGGAAAAGCGCGGCATTTCGAAGGAGACGGGCAGCCCGTATTCCGTCTGCAGGCGCTCCTTGAGTACGTCGAGCTGCAGCGCGCCGACGACGCCGACGATCGCAGGCGCCCCGTCGTCCGGGGAGAAGAGCTGCACGACTCCCTCTTCCGCCATCTGCTGTAACGCCTCCTTCAGCTTCTTCGCCTTCATCGCGTCCTCGAGCCGCACGCGGCGGAGAATCTCCGGCGCGAAGTTCGGCACGCCCTGGAAGACGAGCGGCTCGCCTTCCGTCAGCGTGTCGCCGATCCTAAGCGTGCCGTGGTTCGGGATGCCGACCACGTCGCCGGCAAAGGCGGTGTCGGCGAGCTGGCGCTGCGAGGCGAAGAAGAATTGCGGCGCCGTCAGACCCATCTGCTTGCCTGTGCGCGACAGACGCGCCTTCATGCCGCGCTCGAGCTTGCCCGAGCAGACGCGGACGAAGGCGATACGATCGCGATGGTTCGGATCCATGTTCGCCTGGATCTTGAACACGAAGGCCGTCATCTTGTTGTCCGTGGCCTCGACCGTGCGGATATCGGCAACCTGCGCGCGCGGCGGCGGCGCGAAGTCGCTTAAGGCGTTGATGAGGTCTCGGACACCGAAGTTGCGGAGCGCCGAGCCGAAGAAGACCGGCGTCAGATGGCCTTCGAGGAAAGCCTTGCGATCGAAAGGCTTGCAGGCCTCGATCGCCAGCGTCGTCTCCTCGATGAAGGCGTCGCGCTCGTTTTCCGGCAGGCGGTGGGCGGCCATTTCCGGTTCGTTGACCTTTGTCAACCGCTCCTGCGTATCGGTGCCGCGCACCTCGTTGGTGGCGAGGTGATAGGTGCCGCAGAAGGTCTTCGAACGGCCGACCGGCCAAGTGACCGGCGCGCAGTCGAGAGCCAGCTTCTCCTCGACTTCGTCCAGGATCTCGAACGGGTCGCGGCTCTCCCGGTCCATCTTGTTGACGAAGGTGATGATCGGGATATCGCGCAGGCGGCAGACCTCGAACAGTTTCAGCGTGCGCGGCTCGATGCCCTTGGCGGCGTCGATGACCATGACGGCCGCGTCGACCGCCGTCAGTGTCCGGTAGGTGTCGTCGGCGAAATCCTCGTGGCCGGGCGTGTCGAGCAGGTTGAAGACCGTGTCGTTATATTCGAAGGTCATCACAGAGGTCACGACCGAGATACCGCGCTCGCGCTCGATTTTCATCCAGTCGGAGCGGGTCTGGATGCGGTCTTTCTTGGCCTTGACTTCGCCGGCGAGCTGGATCGCGCCGCCGAAGAGGAGGAGCTTTTCCGTGAGGGTCGTCTTACCGGCGTCCGGGTGTGAAATGATCGCAAATGTGCGGCGGCGGGAGACCGCCTCGGCAATGCTTTCGGCCATGATTGAGTTCCTGTGAGTTGCGGCGTCTTTACAGGTTCAAGGGCCAATATGCAATTGACTGTCGGGAGACCGATGCTGCTTATGGCGGAATGACCATGAACGCGCCCGAAAACCACCCTCCCCTCACCCTCGTCCGCCTGCCGCATGCAGAAGGCCTCGACCTGCCGTCCTATGAGACGGCGGGCGCGGCCGGAATGGACCTGCGCGCAGCTGTAATGGCCGAGGCGCCGGTGACGATCCCGCCGGGCGGCAGGGCGCTGGTGCCGACCGGCTTCATCTTCGAGATCCCTGCCGGCTACGAGGGCCAAGTGCGGCCGCGCTCCGGGCTCGCCTTCAAGCACGGCATCACCTGCCTCAACACACCGGGCACGATCGATAGCGATTATCGCGGCGAGGTGAAGGTGCTGCTCGTCAATCTCGGCCAGGAGGATTTCACGGTCGAGCGCGGCATGCGCATCGCCCAGATGGTGATCGCGCCGGTGGTCCAAGTGACCGTGCGCGAGGCGGACGGCGCCAGCGCGACCGCACGCGGCGCCGGCGGCTTCGGCTCGACCGGATCTAAGTGAGCGGCGGCAGGCGTCGCTTGACCGGCGTCGACTTGACGATGGAGGTGTTGGTCTGCGCCTTCTCGGCGATGCGGTCGAGGATGGTGTCGAGTTCTGCCATGTCGCGCACCAGCATCTTGGCGACGAAGCAGTCGTCACCCGTGACCTTGTCGCATTCGACGATCTCCGGCGTCTCCTGGATCAACCTTTCGACGATGTGCAGCATGCCCGGCATCGGCCGGACGCGGATGACCGCCTGCAGCGGATAGCCGAGCCGGACGGGATTGACGGAGATGGTGAAACCGTCGAGCACGCCGCGTTCTTCGAGCTTGCGCAGCCGTTCGGCCGCGCTCGGCGAGGAGAGCCCCGCCTCCTGCGCGAGTTCCTTCAGCGAAACCCGGGCATTGGCGGCCAAAATTTCGAGGATGCGTCTGTCAAGTTCGTCCAGCATGAATAAACCCGATTAGCAGGAACTGCCATCCTTCCTCTGATTATTAGGTATTGTTCAACAGTTGCCTTTCAATGTCCATATCGTTCCGCCATGCGGCTCACTATTGTTGCGACAGAACGAAGGAGCAATGGCCATGGATAAGGATGTGCGTCGCGGAAGCGCGGAAATGACGGCGGCGATGCTGATTTCAGGAACGATCGGATGGTTCGTGCTGATGTCGGGTCAACCGGTCACCGGCGTCGTCTTCTGGCGCTGCGTCTTCGGGGCGGCAACGCTTGCCCTTGTGGCAGCGCTTTTCGGCCTCGTCGATTTCCGCCATCTGCGCATGAAGGTTGTGGCTCTGTCGGCGCTTGGCGGCGTCGCGATCGTCGTCAATTGGCTGCTGCTCTTCGCCGCCTATCCGCGCGCTTCGATCTCGATCGCGACGATGGTCTACAACACCCAACCATTCATGCTGCTCGGACTGGGCGCCTTTTTTCTCGGAGAGAGGATCACCGGCAACAAGCTCTTCTGGCTCTCAGTTTCTTTTGCGGGAATGATCGCGATCGTCTCCGCCAAGCCCGCCGGCGCGTATGAGCCCAGCGATTATCTCGCCGGGATCGGGCTCGCGCTCGCAGCTGCCTTCTTCTATGCCCTTGCCGCGATCGTCACCAAGCTCCTCAAGGGCACACCGCCGCAGCTGATCGCGCTGATACAGGTGATCACAGGCACCGTGATGCTGGCGCCCTTCGTGCTTGCCGTCCCGCTGCCGCAGGACGAAGCGCAGTGGATGCTGCTGATCGTCATCGGCGTCGTCCATACCGGCATCATGTACATTCTGCTCTATGGCGCGATCCAGAAGCTGCCGACCCATGTCACGGGAGCGCTTTCCTTCATCTACCCGATCGCCGCAATCCTCGTCGACCGGATTGCCTTCGGGCACGCGCTGCAGCCGGTGCAGATCGCCGGCTCGGCCGCGATCCTGCTCGCCGCTGCCGGCACCAATCTCGGCTGGACCCTTCGGTCGATCCCCCTTATCAAACGCGAAACCGAACGGAGTGTCTCATGATCACCTGCTACCTGAAATACGTCATCGATCCATACAAGCTCAAGGAATTCGAGCACTACGCCAAGCTCTGGATTCCGCTGGTCGATCGGCTCGGAGGCAAGCATCACGGCTACTTCATGCCGCATGAAGGAGCGAACAACATCGCGCTCGCGCTCTTCAGTTTTCCATCGCTAGCCGCGTACGAAGCCTATCGGGAGAAGATGGCCGCGGATCCAGATTGCCAGGCGGCCTTCAGCTATGCCGAAGAGACGCGCTGCATCGTGAGCTACGAGCGGAGCTTCATGCGCCCAGTATTCGAATAAGTACGCGATAGCCACACGGGCTTTTTCGCAAAAAACATCGCCGATGCGCACGGTCGGCATTTTGCTTTTCGGCGGCGCGCGCTAAACAGGGCTTGCTGTTAGGAAGAAGCCCATGACACTCGCAACCCTTCTCGCCTATAGCGGCGCCCTCTTCATCGCTGCGGCCATCCCGGGGCCCGGCGTAACGGCGGTCGTGGCGCGGGCGCTCGGGTCCGG